>CAXUFI010000023.1:0-18395 GCA_964250245.1 uncultured bacterium | reverse complement strand
AGCTAGCTTCCGACTTACCGTGAGGCCTCGTACACCACTCCCTGGGACGCGATCGGCAGATGCTTTCGCGATGGACCCGGAACTGACCATAACCCTGAAGAACGTTTGCGATTAAAAGCGTTTCGGAGCCGGCCGAGTGATTAGTCTGCCGCCTGTGACCAAGAGCTCGTCAGCTTAGACTCGTGTGCGTAATACAAGCGCGCGTTCCAACGCTAATGGACACCTTTCGTGTCTAAGTGCCGGCGCTTGGCCTCACGGTCAATGAGCACCGCGATGACCTGGGAACGTCCCGCTGCGTCATCGTCCAGGACAAACGTGTCGAGCAAGTCTAGTCTTCGAGGCGTTAACGTAAGGGCAATTCTTACGGATCGCTCTTCGGGTCTTTTTGAGGGACGTCCCGGCATTTTTCCAGACCGTTTTCGTGGCATTTTCATGTGTTTTCACAACATATCGAAAAGCCCTTGCATTCCTGCAGTTCGGATGCTAAAGTATGCATATCGAAAATGTACCTGACAGAGAGGAACGATGGAACATCACAGGAGGAACGATGGAACAATACAGTCTGAACGGTGATGCCGTCATAAATCTTCTTGCCTTTTGGTCGGCGCGTTTAGGTGTCGGAGGCGTGACGAATAACGCAGATTCGGCCTGCGCTGTCGGCTTTGTCGCCGAAGAGCTTAGGGGTGAGGAGTATGTTGCCGACCTTAGTAGCTCCGTTGCGTTTACAGAAGGGGTCGAGGTCGGCATCCGAGCGGCCGCAGCTGTGCTCTCCGATCCTCTAGGCGACCCGCGTGAGCGCCTACGTGCAGCGTTTACAACCTAGGCTCAAAGCAGAAGTTGTGCGGTGTCGCGTCGGGGATCAATTCAAGCTCCACGTTTGACTTTGCATGATTAAATGAGAACGAAGCGTCGCGCGATCGGTGAGGGCACGTATCGCAAGCGCGCCGACGGACGATGGGAGCATCGCGTCCGTCTGGGAGTCGATTCGGCAACGGGCAAGGAGCGCCGGCAATCCGTCTATGCCGACACGCGCGAAAAGTGTATGGAAAAGGCGGCCAAGTTGCGCTTGCGCTTGGACGTCGTGCCGGTGCAGCGCGGAACGATCGCAGAACTGCTCGAGCAATGGATCACGGAGACCGTGGCGCCGCGGCTGAGGCCGGCTACGCTCAAGCAGTACGATGGCATTGCTCGCAAATGGATCGTACCGTACGTTGGCGCCGCTCGTCTGGAGCAGTACGGTGGCCGAGACGCTGAGCGCCTGTATCGGGCCGCCAAGAGCGAAGGGGCCACGGCTCGCACCCTGCAGCTTATGCACGTCGTTCTACACGCTGCGTTCAAGCAGGCGTTACGATGGGAGTTGCTTGACCGCAATCCGATCGCACTCGCTGAGCCGCCGCGCTACAAGGCTCAGAAGCGGCGCGCACTTACCATTGACGAATCGCTTCGGCTCTTAGCCGCCGCCCGCGAGCACCGGCTCTACGGAACCGTCGTTCTCTGCCTTTGCGCCGGCATGCGCCCAGGCGAAGTGTTCGGGCTTCAATGGCAGCACGTTGATCTTAAGAGAGGGCGGCTCGACGTCGAGACGACGCTCGACGAGAGTCGCGGCACTCCGGAGCTCGGCGACCCGAAGACGGCGACCTCGAAGCGAAATCTCGTTCTTCCACCGATCGCCGTTCATGCCATTGAGGCGCGTCGCACGCTTCGGCTCGCCGAAGGCAACGCCGCTTCCCCGTATGTGTTCTGTGACAAAAACGGCGGCCCGCTTCGAAAATCGAACTACATCAAAGACGTGTGGCGGCCGATTCTCGAGAGCGCCAGCCTCATCGAACCGCGCAGAACAGTGCCCGCTTGCCGCGGCAGAAAAGCGGGGCTCGAACCAAAGCGAAAGCGCTCCGACGTTCGCGGTCAGCGCGCCGCGCTTCGCGGGCAATCGGTCATTCACTACCACGACCTACGGCACACCTACGCAACGCTCATGAAAGCGAGCGGAACCGATCTGCACGTTCTCAAGGAACTCCTCGGGCATACGTCCATCACGGTCACGAGCGACGTCTACACGCACCGCGACGAGGGTCAGCACGTCGCTGCCGCGCGCCGATCGCAAGACTTGTTTTCGGAGCCCAAAAGCTAAACAGGGGGTCAAGACCGGGGGTCAAAGCGTATTTTTTAGCGCACGATGTCAGCGAATCAACCCATAAAAGCCTTGTGGCGTAAGGCTTTCCGCTGAAGCCGACGCGCGGATTTGAACCGCGGACCTGCTGATTACGAATCAGCTGCTCTACCAACTGAGCTACGTCGGCGCTAGCGTTTCACGACTTCGGGAGAGCCCAACCGGGTCCGCCGAGTACGACGGATCACGTTACGGTACGCGGGGCTCCTCTGAATTCCATGACGCAACGATTGCCCCTCTCTCGCTCGCGGAGGCCGTCACTCAGGCGCACGTCGGCGTATCGCGCCCGAGGTGTCGCTTGCCGGCAGTCACGCAGATGCCTAGGAGGGAAGAGGACGCGAGCGAGGGTCGGGTATTGAGGCTTCACCAGAAATCGAAACGTACGGGTAGCACCCGGCTTCCGTTCGTCACGCCGGAGCAGCTCGGTTAGCGTGGCGCTCTCGATCGCCGTCGTCGGCGCGGGAAGGATCGGCAGCACCTTTGCGTACCACCTCGCGCGCGCCGGTCACGACGTCTCGGCAGTCGCGCGGCCCGGCTCCGCGCGGCTCGAACAATTGCGGCGCGACCAGGGCATCGTGCTCGCCTCGGGCGAGCGTGCCGCCGTACGCGTCATGGACGTACTCGACGAATCGCAACCGTACGATCTGGTAATCGTGACCACGCTCGCGCACCAGATCGCGCCGCTGCTCCCGGTGTTGCAGCGCTGTGCGGCGCGAGCCGTGCAGTGCATGTTCGTTACCATCGATCCCGAACCGATACGCAGCACCATCGGTCTCGCGAGATGCACGTTCGGCATGCCGTTCGCGACGGCGCTGCTCGCTGCCGACGGCAAGCTCGCGTCGACCGTGACCTCGCGACAGAAGACGCTGCACGGCGATCGGCGCTGGGCCCAACGCTTTAACGAGGCGGGCATTCCATCGGCGTTCGAGCCGGACATGCCGCGCTGGTTGCGGTCCCATGCGCCGCTGACGATCGCCTTGGAAAGCATTGCGATTTACGGCAAGCGCCGCGGCTCCGGCGCTTCTTGGGGCGAAGCGCTGACCGTCGCCCGTGGTGTGCGAGCGGGTTTCACGATCGTAAGGGCGCTCGATAACGGGCTCTATCCGCGATCGAAAGCGTTGATCGCCGCCTTGCCGGCAATCGTGCTCGCGGCCTCGTTATGGGCGGCATCGCATGTAGCGTCGTTTCGCGAGTTGCTGGCAACGGGACTCGATGAGTGCCGGGCCCTCGTCGATGCGCTAGCGGCGGCGGCGGAAAACGCGACACCGCCGCTCGATGCAGCCGCGACGGCGGTGCGGAAGATTAAGCCGGTTACGTAGGCGCGATCGTCTCGTTCTGACTCTCGGAGGCCTGGTGCGAGAGTGCGTTGAGCGGCGAACGCGTCAGCGCGGATTCGCTTTCGAAACCGGACCGGTGCTCGGGCCCGTCGCCGGCGCGCGGTAGCGCATACCCCGCCAACGTCATGGCCCGGCGAACCAGGCCCGGCGCGACCCCGCGCAGTGCGAGCGCGCCTTTCGCTTGCCAGGAAACCACGATGCGTCGCGCGCCGCGTTCGCAACCGTTCACGATCGTTCGCGCGGCTCGGTCGACGGAGGTTGAGGTCAGCGGCGTCGCGTCGCTTAAAGCGAAAATTGCATATTCTTGTTTCGTTTGACCGGCGAACGTCGCTTGCGGCGGGCTGCCGGTACGCATCAGACCCGGCACGACCGTCGTTACGCGGATGCCGTCCCGTTCGATCTCGGCGCGTAAGCCGTCGGAGAAGCCGACGAACGCGAACTTACTCGCGCAGTACGGAAGCATGTGCGGGATCGCGATTTCGCCGCCGATCGAGGTAATGTTGACGATCGCGCCGCTCTTGCGCGCGCGCATCTCCGGCAGTACGGCGAGCGTCGCCCGCAGCGCGCCGAAGAAGTTCGTATCCATCGTGTTCGTAAAATCTTCGAGCGTTAGCGCCTCGAGCGGACCGACGCCGATGACGCCGGCAACGTTGAAAAGGACGTCGATCGCGCCCAGCCGTCGCGCGAGCGCGCCGAAGGCGGCCGACACCGACGCTTCGTCGCGAACGTCGCAGGCATGGGTGAAGACGATCGCCCCGGCCGCCTCGAGTTCCGCCCGCGCCGCTTCCAGTTCGCTTTCGGCCCGCGCCACCAAGCCCACGCGCGCGCCGCGCCGGGCCGCCTCGCGCGCGATCTGCAAACCGAGCCCACGGCCGCCGCCCGTGATGACGACGTTCTTCCCTGCTAGTTTCGCGGGAAGCCGCCCGATCGTCAGTCTTCGCATTTACCGCCTCGTACCCCAATCTCACCCGCCACTTCATCCGTTTGCGGAATGTGCGGTCGATGACGGACGATGGCAATAGCCGGCAGCCGGGCGAGGTGTTCCGCCGGCGCGGGGTCGCGTTGTCCCGGCATGGGATCGAACGCTTCTTCTTCGCGCGCCGGCGCCTCTCCGGAGACGCTCGAACCTCGCGGCGGCCGACGCTCGCCGAGTGTGCCGCACGCGCGAAGGTGGGTCTGCGGACGTTAACCCGCTGTCTGAGCGGCGAGCGCGTCGACCGGCGCTCCATCGAACTCATTTTTCTGGGCGTCGGACTGGAGCTCCAACCGCAGGACATCGCGTCCGAAGACGACGACGCCTAGCTCGGCAGCTTACCCGTCGTGAAACGTGCCGCGGGGCGCCGCGTCGTCGAGTTCGAGATCGCTTAATAAGTAATAGACGATCTTACGATCGTCGAATCCGACCTTCGCCAGCTCCCGGCCGCCGATCGTGACGACCTCGTGGATGTGGCCCGTGCGCCCGGCGTAGCGATAATTGATTTCGGTATAGGCGGCCGTTCCGGGCACGGGACGAGGCGTCGCCTTGGTTCCCCGGAGTGGTGTCGTATGGCGGTGCTGGCTCACGAGGGACCTCGGTGGCTTTACGGAATGGCGACGGACCTCCACCTTTCGCCTTGGAGCGCCGATGTTCATCGAATATAAAGGCCGAAGCCCGCAAGTTCACGCCTCCGCCTTCGTCGCACCGACGGCGGTGCTGATCGGCGACGTGGAAGTCGGGGCCGAGGCGAGCATTTGGTTCGGCGTCGTCATCCGCGGCGATAACGGACCGATTCGGATCGGCGCCCGTTCCAACGTCCAAGACAACGCGGTCCTGCACGTTTCGGAGAACAACGCCACGATCGTCGGCGAAGACGTCACGATCGGTCACTGCGCCGCGATGGAAGATTGCGAGATCGGCAACGGCGCGTTGATCGGCACGAACGCCGTCGTTCTCAACGGCGCGAGGATCGGCGCGCGCACGCTCATCGCTGCCGGCAGCGTCGTCGCAGCCGGCGCCGACATTCCGGCGGAGGTGCTCGCCGCGGGGGCGCCCGCCGTCGTAAAGAGAGCCTTGCAGGGAACCGCGTTCGCCTGGGTCGATCACGGCGGCCCGGAATACGTAAAGCTCTCGCGGTCCTACCTGCAACACGGGCTCGGCGATCCGGACATGCACGAACTCGCCGAAACCGTCATGCCGTAAACCGCCTCACGGACCCGAATAGTGGCTGACGTCGCCGTACGGGCGAAACGTCGTATACTCTTTCTCGAAGCGCAATTTTACCGTCCCGGTCGGGCCGTTGCGAGACTTAGCGATAATGAATTCCGTGAGATCGGGTTCCGGCGCGCTCTCGGGATTATAGTACGCATCGCGATACAGAAAGGTAACCATATCGGCCTCCTGCTCGATCGCGCCGGAGTCGCGTAGATCCGAAAGCATCGGCCGCTTATCGTTGCGCGCCTCGACGCCGCGATTGAGCTGAGCGAGCGCGAAAATCGGAACTTGCAAATCTTTCGCCGTCGCCTTGAGCGTGCGGCAAATGTCCGACAGCTCGTCGTTGCGGTTCTGCATCTTCGCCGTCGACGCCGGCCGGACGAGCTGCAGGTAATCGATAAAGATCGCGGAGAGACCGTCGCCCGATTGTAAGCGCCGGCAACGGCTGCGAATCTCCGTTACGGTAATCGTCCCCGAATCGTCGATGTAGATCGGCAGCTCCGAGAGCGTGCTCATCCCTTTCGAGATTTTCTCCCACTCCGGATCGCGAATGTTTCCGCGGCGCAGATGCTGACCGTTGATGCGCGCCTCCGCGCATAACAACCGCGTCACGAGTTCCTCATTGGTCATTTCGAGTGAGAAGAAGGCGATCGGCTTCTGCTCCTCGCGCGCGGCGGCCGCGGCCATATTGAGAGCCATCGACGTCTTGCCCATCGCCGGCCGGGCGGCGACGATGATGAAGTTCCCGGGTTGGAAGCCCGCCGTGTACTCGTCGATATCGACGAAGCCCGAGGTGAGCCCCGTGCGATTGCCGCGGCTATGGTAGAGGCGGTCGATCTGCTCGAAGGCGCCCTTGAGTAGTTTCGTAATCGGCGAGAACTCGCCGTGTTTCTGGCGGCGCCCGACTTCGTAGACGATCTGCTCGCTGCGGTCGAGCGCGCCTTCGACGTCTTCTTCGTTCTCAAAGCCGATCCGCGCGATCTGGCCGCCGGCATGGATCAGACCCCGCAGTGAGGATTTCTCGCGAACGATGTTGGCGTAGTACTCGGCCGACGCGGCCGTCGGCACCGTGTCCATCAGCGACGTTACGTACGGCAAACCGCCGACTTGCTCGAGCAGGTCGCGCCGGCGCAGCTCCTCGGCGAGCGTGATTTTGTCGAGCGGTTCGCCCCGCTCGTAGAGCTGCGCGAGCGCCGCGAAGATCGTTTCGTGAACGTGCGCGTAGAAGTCGGCGGGTGAGAGAATCTCGCTGACGGCCGCCATCATCTCGCGATCGACGAGGATCGAACCGATCACGGCCATCTCGGCTTCCAAATTGTTGGGCGGGATGCGATCGATCGTCCCCGCATGCGACGCGACGGCCGCCATTAGCGAACGGCCTTGCGCGCCGGACGCGGCGCCGCGGGCCGGACGATGCCCAGAGCCGCGAACGCTTCCTCGACGTCGCGCACGGGCACGACCTCGAGGCCGCCGATCCCCGGACCGACGTCGCGTTCGTTCTCGCGCGGCACGAGCACGAGCCGCATGCCGGCTTGGCGGGCCGCGTACAACTTCTCGGGGATGCCGCCGACCGCGCGCACCTTCCCCGCGATCGAGACTTCTCCCGTAACGGCCACGTCCTGCGGCAGCGCGGTCTGCGAGATGGCGGAATAGAGCGCGAGAAAGACCGCTAGCCCCGCGGAGGGGCCGTCGATGTTGCCGCCACCCACGACGTTGACGTGCACGTCGTAATCGAACGGATCGACGCCCGTCCTCGCGCGCACGACGGAGGTCGCGTTAAACACGCTGTCCTTGGCCATCGAGCCCGCCGTCTCGTTAAAGCGGACCGTCCCCTTACGGCGCTCGGGGGCGAGAAAAGCCGCCGCTTCTATTTCGATGACGCTCCCGATATGGTGCGCGACCGCGAGGCCGAAGGCCGCGCCGATCGCCCCGCCGCGTTTGGCGCGGACCGGCGAATGCTGACTGAGCCGGCCGCTCTGCACGACGGTCCGCACGTCCTGTTCCACGATCGTCAACGCGGCGCCGCGCGGCGCCGCGCCCGGAGCCTCGCCCAGTTCGCGATAGAGCGCGTGGCCTTGCGCGTCGGCGAGGATCTGGACCGCTTTTCGCCCTTCCACCGTGTACGAAGCGACGAGCTCGGGGATGCGGCGCGCGAGCTTTACTTCCAAACGCTTCGCAGCCTGCGCCACGATCTCTCGAATCTGCGTCTCGGTCAGAGGTTCGAAATAGACCTCGGCGCAGCGGGAGCGGATTGCGACATCGATCTCCGCCGGATCGCGCGTGGTCGCGCCGATTAAAATGAAGTCGGCCGGCGCGCCGTCCGTGAACAGCTTCTTGACGTACGCCGGCACGTTGGGATCGCCCGGATCGTAATACGACGATTCGAACGTAAAGCGCTTATCTTCGAGAACCTTGAGCAGTTTGGTCTGCAGGAGAGGATCCATCTCGCCGAGTTCGTCGATGAACAGCACGCCGCCGTGCGCCTTCGTTACGAGCCCGAGCTTCGGTTCCGGGATCCCGCCCTCGGCGAAGTCACGCCGGCTCCCTTGATAGATCGGATCGTGAACGCTGCCCAAGAGCGGATTCGTCGTTTCGCGCGGATCCCAACGCAGCGTCGCGCCGCTCGCTTCGACGAACGGCGCGTCCTGAGCGAACGGCGTATACGAGCGCGCTTTCGCGACTTCGAGCGCCAAGCGCGCGACCGTCGTCTTACCGACGCCGGGCGGCCCGTAGAGGATAACGTGTTGCGGGAACGGCGATGAAATCTTGGCGAGCAGCGAGGCGATCGCTTCGCGCTGGCCGACCACTTCGCTCAGCTTCGCGGGACGCAACAGTTGCAAGGCGGAAGCGGCGAGCTTGCGCCCGTCGAGCGTGACGAGCTCTTCGAGTTTCTTCTGCGTCGCCGGCGTCTCCGGCCCGCTATCCTCACGCAGGGCCTCGAGTTTGAGATCCTTGAGATACTCTTGATGCCGCTCGGCGATCTTGACGTTGACCCGGGTCTCGATCTGCGACTCGACGTTGTGTTGCGCGACGAGATCGGCGAGGCCGTCCTCGATATCGGCGATCGCGGCGCGAAACTTGCCGGGCTGCGGCAGCCGTTCGAGCGTCGGGTCCTCGAACACCAGACGTTGCAATGCGAGGATACGCTCCGGCAGAAGCGTCGAGCGCATCAATTTCAACGCGTCGAGCTTACCCGCGCGCAGAACCATCTTTTCCGCGCCGATCGCACTCGCCAAGACGTCGTAAAGCGCGGCTACATAGCGCCGCAACCCGTCGTCGCCCGCGTACTTGCGGCGAAAACGAGCGACGGAGACGGGGTCGGCTCCAGCGGCCATGTCCTTTAGTTCGGCGCCGCGATCACTTTCACCGTGGTCTTCGCGAGAATGTTCTTACCGAGCTTAATCTCCACCGGATAGCTGCCGAGCGACTTGATGTTGTCGGGCACGTCGATCTTGTGCCGGTCGACTTCGACGCCGAGTTCGCGACGGATCGCTTCGGCCACGTCGCCGTTGGTAACCGCGCCGAACAATCGGCCGTTGCCGCCGGCCTTGGCCGGGACGCTCAGTAATAAGCCTTCCAATTGTTTACCGAGCGCTTCGGCGCTCGCGACGGCTTCGGCGTCGCGCCTGGCCTTGGCCCGGCGCTGCTGCTCGAGCAACGCGAGCGAACCTTTCGACGCTTCGGCAGCCAGCCCGCGCGGCAGCAGGAAATTCCGCGCGTAACCGTCGGCGACCTCGACGACGGTTCCGGTCGTACCGAGCGACTTGACGTCGCTCATCAAGATAATCTTCATATGCTACTCGGAGACGAAGGGAAGGAAGGCGATGACCCGGGCGCGTTTCACGGCGACGGTCAACAAGCGTTGATGCTTGGCGCACGAGCCGCTGATGCGTCGCGGTAAGATCTTGCCGCGTTCCGAGATGTACTTGCGCAATCGCGTAACGTCTTTGTAATTGATCTCGGCGATCTTATCGGCGCAAAAATTACAGATCTTGCGCTTGGGACGGCGCTCTTTTTTGGCGGAATTGCGTTTCTTGGACGCGGCGCTGCTGGCCATGGAATCCTCGTTTCATGTAGGTGGAGACGGCAACGTCGCGCCGCAAAAGCGGCCGTTGCCCTACATACGTGAAGCGCCGGCGCTCACGACCGGGCGAAGCCCGGATTTTATCGCGCCGCCCGCGGGGTTCCGAAGACGGCAACCCGCAGATTATATCGCAGCGCGGCTCAGAAAGCTAGTGTGCCCGAATCGCTGTGCGGGAACCGAAGCCCGGCCCAAGTTCCTGCAGGACCTACGAGCGCAACGTATCGCGCGTTGCACGATCGTGCTCCATCGTCGGGGGTAAAGCTAAAACGGGGCGACCTCGTCGTCCCGTTTTCGTGCGATCGCGCGCGCGAAGGCGTTATTCGTACATCGACCGCAGACGCTCCAGGCTCATCTTGCCGGTCACTTTTTTTCCGCTGACGTCGAGAACGTCGACCTCGAGATCGGGATAGTCGACTTCGAAGCGAAGCCGTTTCCAATCGGCGACGGTATGGCTCTGGCGTGCCTTGCGCTCGTGTTTGGAGAGATAGCTCGGCATCCGTTTCTGGGTTAAACCGTTCTCGGCGCGGATCGTTACGTCAAATCCTTCCAAGTGTCTAATCTCTTGTTCGATTTTGGTTATGTTCGGCATGCCGCGTTATTCGCGCTAAAACTAAACATCGCCTCGCGCTTTTTACGCTAATTTTTGAAGCGCCCAGAAACCATAACTCGCTGCGGCCGTAGCGGCGTCGCGGCGAATATATAGCGATCGAGCAGGAATGATTCGGTATTCGTTTCGAGTACGACGAGGTCGGCGCGGTAACCCGTAGCTAACATACCGGTTCGCCGGCCGAGCGCGCGCGCTCCGCCGAGCGCGGCGGCTCGATAGAGCGTTTCGCCGCACGAAGCGTTCGTGCTTCGCGCAGCGACCATACGCCGGCCGGTAACCAGCCGTTGTCCGTACTCGAGCCAGCGCAGTTCTTCGGCGACGTCGATCGAGACGTTGCTGTCGGAACCGATACCGAACGTGCCGCCGTCGTTTAAATAGTCGCCGAGCGGAAACAGCCCGTCGCCTAAGTTCGCCTCCGTGGTCGGGCAAAGCCCGGCGACGGCGCCGCTCTTGGCAAGCGAGCTCCTTTCCGCTGCATCGATGTGCGTCGCGTGAACCAGACACCACCGCTCGTCGACGTCGAAGTTATCGAGTAACCAAGCAACGGGCCGAGCTCCCAGCACGCGCTCGGCGGTTCGCACTTCGAGCAGTTGTTCGGCGACGTGCAAGTGAATGGGAACGTCGTCCGGCGATCCTTCGACGAGCGTCCGCAGTTCGCTCGGCGTAACGGCACGCAGCGAGTGAGCGCAAACGCCGATCGTCACGTCGGCGTCGCTTAGGTATTCGGCCCGCAAACTTTGCGCGATTGCCAGAATCTCTTCGCTGCCGGTCGCGAAACGTTTACGGCGTTCGTCGAGCGCCGCGCCCATGTCGCCGTGCGCGTAGAGCGCGGGCAAGAGAACGATCGCGAGGCCCGCGTCGCGCGCCGCCGTGATGAGCGCTTTCGCCATGACCGCCCGATCGCCGTACCAGCGCCCGTGCGCATCGCGATGGACGTAGTGGAACTCCGCGACCGACGTGTAACCCGCGGCGAGCATCGTGCTATAGGCGTCGCGCGCGATCCGGTATAGCGATTCCGGATCGAGCGTCGCCGCCAGTTCGTACAGGGTCTCGCGCCAGCTCCAGAAATCGTCGCCCGTCTCCGTCCCGCGTTCGGCGCGGCCGGCCATCGCGCGTTGAAACGCGTGGCTGTGCACGTTCGGCAGGCCCGGCAGTACGACGCGGACCGACATGTCGCCGGGAGCCGCAACGCAGCCCGCGAGCACGCGCTCGAACGTCCCGCTTTCCGAAATCTCCAAGCGTACGTTCGCAGCGAATCCGTCGGGTAGCAAAGCGATGTCGGCGAAGAGCACCACGCATGCCCCCGTACGACACGCTATGGATTAATGCCCATCTCGCCACGATGTGCGGCGGCCCGGATCCCTACGGCGCGGTCCGCGACGCCGCGCTCGCGTGTAAGGACGGCAAGATCGCGTGGCTCGGAGCGATGGCGGACCTTTCCGAGTCGCCGGAACGGCTCGCGCTGCAGGTCGTCGACGCGGGCGGCCGCTGGATAACGCCGGGGTTCGTCGACCCGCACACGCACCTCATTTTCGCGGGCGACCGCATCGCCGATTTCGAACGGCGCGCGACCGGCGAGACGTATGCTCAGGCGGGAGAACGAGGCGGCGGGATCGCTCACACCGTCGCGCTGACCCGCGCCGCTGCCGCGGAAGGACTTTTCGCCGCCGCCCTCCCGCGCCTGACGTCGCTCGTGCGGGCCGGCGCGACCACGATCGAAATAAAATCCGGTTACGGGTTGGACGTCGCGACCGAGATACGGATGCTCGCACTCGGCCGCCGGTTGGAGCGGACCGCCGGTATCACCGTACGTCTAACTTATCTCGGCGCGCACGTCGTGCCGGCCGAGTACGCCGCCCGGCGAGCGGAGTATCTCGATCTTATCTGCGACGTGATGCTGCCGCGCATCGCCGCCGAACGGCTCGCCGACGCGGTGGACGTGTTCTGCGATGCGCTCGCCTTTTCGGCAGCGGAAACGGAGCAGGTCCTGGCGGCGGCGGCGGCGCGAGGACTGCCGGTGAAGCTCCATGCCGACCAAGTCGCCGATACGGGCGCCGCCGCGCTCGCGGCTCGCTTCGGAGCGCTCTCGGCCGACCACCTCGAGCGAACGACCGAAGCCGGCGTTCGCGCGCTGGCGGCGGCGGGAACCATCGCGGTCTTATTGCCCGGAGCCTATTACTATCTGCAGGAGACGTTCAAGCCGCCGGTCGCGGCGTTGCGCCGGAGCGGCGTGCCGATGGCGCTCGGAACGGATTGCAACCCCGGCACGTCGCCGATCCTGAGCGCGACGGCTATCCTTAATATGGCCTGCGTCCTGTTCGGGCTGACCGCGCCCGAAGCGCTCGCGGGCGTGACGGTCAACGCCGCCCTCGCACTCGGCTTACACGACCGGGGCCGGCTCGTCGCCGGCCTGCGTTGCGACCTCGCGCTCTGGGACGTCGCTTCGCTTGCCGAGTTGTGCTATTGGCTCGGCCGCAACCCGTGCGCCGGCGTCGTCGTGGCGGGCCGGGACGTTAATTTCGCGCGCCTCGAGCCGACTACCAAGTGAACAATATTTCAGGCCGCCGAAGGAGCGAGAACATGTTTGACCGCCGTAGCTTTCTTGGGAGTACCTCGCTTACCGCAATTACCGTCGCAGCACTTCTCCCCGCGTTCGCTCGAGCGGCCGCGGCGGCCAGCCCCGACGACATGGGCATCCTCAACGCGGCGCTCGAACTCGAGCGCGCCGCGGTCAAGGCCTATGACGACGCCGCGGCCACGAAATTGCTGACGGCTCCGGTGCTCGCGGTCGCGCTTCAATTCCGGGCCGACCACGCGCTGCACGCGAGCGCCCTCGAACAGGCCGTTCATGCCTCGGGCGTCAGCGTCTCGAGCGCCACCGCGAAGATCGAGTACCCGACGCTCGCGAGCCAACACGACATCATCGCCTTCGCCTTGACGCTCGAGAAGAAAGCCGCCGGCACGTATCTCTCCGTCGTGCCCGATCTTAAAGACCGCGATCTCGCGGGCGTCGCCGCCTCGATTCTCGGCGTCGAAACCACTCACGTCTCCGTCCTTGCGAACGCTTTGGGGAACGACCGGCCGTACCCCTCAGCTTTCGTCGTGTGAATCGCTTTCGCCTAAACTTTCTCGCTAAATTCGTCCTCATCACGGCCGTTCTCGCGGTCGTGATGTCGTTTTCGATGTCGTCGTTTCTGATCGAGCGGCATCGGCAGGGCCTGCGAATCGAACAGAGCGTTACGGCGGCGGGTCAGGTGAGTGCGGTGCTCACGAAGCCGCTCGCCGACTTCGCCGGCGCCGCGCCGGCCCGCGGGCTCGCGGGGGTGCGCGTGGCGGCGAGCGCCGCGCTCCAGATCGACAACGTCGCGGCGGTCGTCGTTTACGGCCGAGACGGACGCGCCATTTATCCGCCGTCGGCGCCGCCGCGCATCGCCGAGGTTCGCAAAACGCTCGACACCTCGAACCTTTGGACGTCCGGCGACGGTGGTATAGCCGGCGCCTCCGAGGTCGAGTATTTGCCGCTTTTCGTCGATCGCGGCGCGTACGTCGTAGCGATCGGGCTTTACGACGTCGGCATGAACGCGCAGATGCGCTCGGAGAGTCGCGACGTGATCGAAGCGACGGTCGCGAGTCTATCGATACTCTTCCTCTCGCTCTGCTTTCTCGCTCTCGGTGCTTCGCGCGAAATCGAGCGGAGCAGGCGCCAGGCGAATAGGACGTTCTCGCAAACGCTCGGCGTGCTCGCCGCGACGATCGATCGGCGCGATCCCTACACGGCGGGCCACTCCCGGCGCGTCGCCGATTACAGCCGCGCCGTCGCCGAGCGGCTGGCGCTCCGCGACGAAGAGCAGAACGCAATCGAGCACGCGGCGCTCTTGCACGATATCGGAAAGATCGGTATCCCCGATGCGATCCTGCTCAAACCGGCCGGGCTCGACGACGCGGAGTTCGCCGTAATGCGCGAGCATCCGGCGATCGGCGCCGCTATCTTAGGCGGCATCGACGCGCTCGAGGGCGTGACGCTCTGCGTGCTCCACCATCACGAGCGGATCGACGGCGCGGGCTACCCGGCCGGGCTCGCCGGCGACCAGATTCCACTCGGTGCGCGCATCATCGCCGTCGCGGAAGCCTTCGACGCGATGACGACGGATCGCCCGTATCGCCGGGCCCTATCGATTACGGCGGCGACCGAAGAGCTAGAACGCAGCGCCGGACGGCAGTTCGACCAGCGCTGCGCCGGCGCGCTTCTCGAACTCGTCGCCGAGGGGGCGATCGTACCGCCGGCCGCCACCGCCGGCGCCGAGCTCTCGCCGTCCGGTCAGCGGAACCGATTGCAATCGACCTTACAAGGGATCACGTAGCGTAACGTTCGCGCTCTGGGCCGGAACGCGCACCGTCGTGGTGCGTTCGCCGAGCGCCAGACTCCAGGCGTGAAGCACGAACGATCCTTGCGGGACGCCGTCGAACCGCACGCTGCCGAGCGACTGCTGCACCGGTCCGTCGACGACGATGATCGTCGCGTGCATGTGCGCGTGAATGTGACACGTAACCGATAGGACGCCCGGCATCGCGAAGGTCACGATCTTGCCCGGCCCCGTATCGTAGAAGCCGATGTCGAACGGATCGGCGCTCGAGAGCGA
Organism: uncultured bacterium; assembly: GCA_964250245.1. Taxonomy (GTDB): domain Bacteria; phylum Vulcanimicrobiota; class Vulcanimicrobiia; order Vulcanimicrobiales; family Vulcanimicrobiaceae; genus CAXTIY01. Next base: position 3,366 of record CAXUFI010000023.1, on the reverse strand, counting down.
ATAGATGCTGTGATAGAACGGGTCGTCGTTCGGAAATTGGATCGTGCTGCCGACGGGAACGAAGAGCAGCTCGGGCGCGAACGATTTCGCGACGTTGCGCATCGTGAGTTGTTGCGGCGCCGCGGCTTTGCCGTCACTGAGCCAAACGACGCCGGGTTCGCGTAGTTGCGCGGCAACCGTCGCGGCGCGCGCCGCGTCGCACGGTATCGCTAGACCCACCGCGAGCGCGATGATTCCCGCCCGTCCGCTGCGTCGCGTACTGCTCACCTTGCAGCTATCGTCCTCGCAGGTGTGCGGGCTTAACGGCCTCGCACTTCGGGCACCGCGCTGCGGTTAGCGTACCGTCACGTTGAAGACGATCGTGCCGACGGCGCCCGGCCCGAGGGACCCGGCCGCGCCGCCGACGACGTCGGTGAACGACGTGGAACCCGCGACGTACGGACTGCCGCCGTACGTGAACGTCGAAGCGGCGTTGGAATCGACCGGGGCCGCATTCAAGCCGTTCGTGAACGTGCCCCAGTTATTGGTTCCCAAGTTGCCGTCTTCGGAGACGGCGAACGTCCCGGCGCGCGTCGACAGCAGCGCGCTCGCCGGTTCCGTGTTCCCCGCGCCGCCCGGCAACGCGATGTTGCCGTACGCGAGCGAGTATTGCAGCGTACCGCCCGAACAGACGCCGCCGGCCGGGATCGCCGCGTTGGCGGCGACGCCGGCGACGCAATTCGTCGCCGTGACGGCGAGCGCTTTGGTCGCGTAGACGAACCCCGAATAGAGCTCGTCATGCGTCGTGTTGGTCGCCGCGGCGCTATTCGTACTCGTCGCCACGATGGCCGTGTCGAAGCGCGTATAGGAACGGATGCCGGCGGGCGACGTCAACACCGCCCAGTAGACGGCGGAGCTCCCCGCGGCGACCGGCAAGAGTCCCGTCGACGTGGCGCCCGGTGCGGAGCCGTAGAGCGCCACGGCGCCCGGCGCGTTGAGACCGGCGCCCGTGCCGGGCGTACCCAAACCGTTGTCGGGAAACAATTGCACGAGCCAGCCGGCGGGCGCGGTCGCGGTGAGCGTATACGTGTCGGCCGAGGTGCCCGTGTTCGCGAGTTGGTTCGGTACCGAGATACCGGCGACCGCGGCCGTAAATGCGGTGCTCGTATTCGGCGTCGCGCTGTAGACCGTGATCAGTCCCGCTTGCATGAAGCTTCGCTCGGTGAAATCGTCGTTCGGGTTGACCGCCACCGCGCCGTCGTAACTTCCGGTAGCTGCGGGGACGCCGACGGGCCCGTTGCTCACGCCGTAATTGCCCGCGAGCGAGACGACGCTGAGGTTCGAGATCTCGTGAATGTCGAATCCGGCGTTCGTCGAGGCTGCCAATCCGATGTAGAACGAAGCCGGCAGCGCGCCGTTGACGGCGGTGAGGCTCGTCGCGGCGACGACCGTTTGAAAAGCTCCGCCGCCGAACGCGGCCTCGATCTGGATCGTATTGTTGCCGGCGAGCGTTACCCGCCAGCGTACCGCGGTCGCCGCGCCCCGCGTCGTCGCCGCCGGCGTGTCGATGCGCGTTCCGAGCAGGCCGAGGGCGCCGAGACCGACGCTTGCGACCTGGGCGTACGTCGAACTCGCCGACCCGCGCACGGCGACGCTCTGCGGGTTGGCTACCGTCGAGAACGCGCCGAGTTCGTCGAAGCCGATCCCGACGTAGCCGTTCGCGATCCCGGTACCGGCCGGCTTCCCATAGCCCAGCGCCTCGCCCGCAAACGAGCCGGCCGTCGCGGGCGGCGTCCCCGACGTCGCGTCGACGAGGAAGAGCGAGAGTCCGTCGCCGCTCGGCTGTTGCAGCGTCGCGATGACCGGCGTGTCGTACGAATACTCCGTAAACGTCGCCTGAATCCCGCCCGCGCTCGTCTGCGGTACCGTGAAGAGCACGTACCCGGTGCCGCCGGTCGTGTTACTGGTAAGCCGCAGGGCGCCGTTGCCCGCCGGCTCCGGAAACGTACCGTTGACGCCGCCGGGCTGCGTACCGGCAGGGCATCGCACGATTCCGCCGCCCCCGGCCGCGGCGGTCCCGGCGGTCAGGCACGCGCCGCCGCCGACCTGCCAACTCGGCGTCGCGACCGTCGCGTTCGTGAACGGCTCCGCGATCGCGGCGTCCGCGTGGCCGCGGATTGCGGCGAAGCCGGCGAAGGCGAAGGCGAGCGCCGCCCATCCCCGCGTGCCGTTGCGGACGCTCACGGCGTCTCCTTGCCCCAGCCGAAAACGCGATCGATGACGGTCGTCGCGGTCGCGTAGAAACCTTTGCGCGTCGGCGCGGCGGCGAGCGCCGGATCGGGCGAACCCGAGAAATTGTAACCGCCGGCGATGCGGAACGAATTACCGAGCCGTTCGCCCGCCTCGATCGCGAAGGCGTTCGTGGCGGCTTGCGGCGCGTCGCGGATGCCGAGCTTACGCACCTCGGCGGCGAGATCGAAGTGACGCGTCACGCGGCCGTCGACCCGGACGCCGAAGAGCGACGTGCCCGCCGCATAGATCGCGTCGCCGTCGAGTTTGTAGGCGTAGCGCGACGCGATCTCGACGCCCGGCAACGGCCGTACGAGTTCTTCGAACGAGAGCAGGTCGGTGTGCGCGCCCACGGTCGTCAGATCGCCGTTCTTCGCTTCGAAACCCAGGAGCGAGACGTAGCGATCGCTCCGATCGGGCCGCAGCGCGAGCGACAGACGGTCGTCGACGAGCCGGTAGCCCGCGACGCTCGAATTATTGATCGTGCCGAAGAGCGAGACGTCGTTCGAGAGCGCGCCGGCCGCGCCGAGGTCGAGCGAATAGCCCGCGCCGTTGCCGGTACGCAATTGGAAATCGGTGCTCGTGTGAAATTTCGGCAATCCGTAGGCGAGCTGGATCCCGTAGAGTTGGAAGCCGCTCGCATCGCCGCCGAGGGCGTTCGCGCGTTGGAAGGTCAGATCGCCCTTGAAATGTTTGCCGAGCACGAAACGTTGCCGCACGCCGAGCGCCGAATAGACGTCGCCGCCGTTCGCGGTGCGGTCGACGCCGTACTCGTCATCGACCGTCGTGCCGCTGCCGACCGTCTGCTCGACGCCGAAGACCGTCGATCGCGTCGCGCCGGCGAGGGTCGTCAATTGGCTCGTCGAGCTCGCGAAACTCTGCGCGGGGGCGTTCGCCCAGAGTTGCCGTAGATACAGCCGGCCCCGCGCGTTGACGTCGACCGACAGCTGCGCGGTCGTTTCGGCAGGTGAATAGGCGTCGCTGACGCCGCCCAGATTGAATTGCCGCTGCGCGTCCAACTCGACCTTCGGCGCGAGCTTCCATTCGAAACCGAGCTGCGCCTGAGCGAGCCCGCCCGAGGCGCTCGCGGCGGCGGCG
>CAXUFI010000022.1:9173-18432 GCA_964250245.1 uncultured bacterium | reverse complement strand
GGCGAGGCTCCAGCCGCGGGCGATGCCAAGGCCGCCGGCGGCTCGGCGAAGGCGGGCGACCGGCAGGCGCCGGTGGCGAAAAGCGACATCCCGGCGAAGGCGGCAGTCGTCAGGGCTTCCTGCAGCCGCGTGTGCTTCAACACGCCGGGACGACGCCTTCGTAGCTCAACGCTTAAGAACATCGGGCGGAGTCGGGCTGCCCTTCACGCCGAGCGCTTTAATATAACTGTAGATGGCGAGCGCGTCCGCAGGCGCGAGCGCGTGCAGACTCGGCCAAGGCATGGGTGGCGCACCGTTTCGCGTCGCGGCCATCCGCAACCACGCCCCGGGCGACATTTGCGCGACCGCCAGGCGCAGGTTCGAGGCGTATGTCGTGCCCCAGGGCCCGTGATAGCCGACCGGATTCCCGGTCAGCCAGCGCGACTCGGCGACTCTTCCGCCAGCCCGCGCGTAGCCCGGCGTTTGGCAATCGTTACAGCCGCCTAACCGGACCAGGTAGCGGCCCGCGGCGACGGATGTCGCCGCCGTCACGTGCGCCGGTTCTGCCGCTCGCGAAGCGAGGCCGGGATCGCTGCACAGCGCGACGGCAAAACCAAAGATGACGACGCGCGCGAAAACTCGCTTTTCCGTAAAAAACCTCCCCGCTCGCTAACGTCCTCGCCGGGTCGTAGGCGCGCGTGTTGCGTCTTCTCGACCGGCCGCTCGAAACGCTTCGACTAACGGCTCGCGCGTTCTCCTGCTGCCCCGCGGTTTCGCGCAATGCGGCGGCCGAATGGGTAAAGGTTCACTCTAAACACTCTACGGAGCAACCTTTGATGGCAGCTGTTAAGAATCGGAACTCGGAACACGCGGAGACGCACGCTGCGAACGGAAAGAGCAAGCCCGGGGCCGCTAACAATGGGACCACGACCGCTCAGGGTAACGAACTGCAACGTTTCGGAGAGGTCGTCGATCGGCCGATCAAGCTCGACGAGGACGATCGCAAGCTAAGCTGCGAGCAGTTAAACGCCGTGCTGGCCGACACGCAAATCCTGTATGCGCTGTACAAGAAGCATCACTGGCTGATGCGCGGGCACACGTTCTATCAGCTTCATCTTCTGCTCGATAAACACGCGCAGGAGCAGCAGACGCTCGCGGACGAGCTCGCGGAACGCATCCAAAAGTTAGGCGGCATCGCCGCCGGCGACCCGCGTCACGTCGCCGAGCTAACGGATATCCCACGGCCGCCCGACGGTGCCGAGAGCGTGCCGGCGATGCTGCAACGCCTGCTCGACGCTCACGAGCTCACGCTCGCTCGCGTCCGGGGTGCGATCGAAGCGACCGAAGACGGCGACGATGAAGGGACGAACGATCTTCTCGTGAGCCGCGTGTTGCAAACGAACGAAACCCACGTCTGGTATATCGCGGAGCACCTGGTGCAGACGCCCGTGATCGCCGAGTTCGCGGAGCAGAACTCCTAGCGAACGATGACGCAATCGGCCGGCTCGCCGTCCTTAATCGGGCGGCCGAGCCGGCCATCGGCAACTCGTGAACGGCCGGAAGTTACGTGCGCGGCCGACGTGGAAACTACGACGAGCCGTTCGGCGTTCGATCGATAGCGGCGCGGTGGGGAGAACGAGTTGTTAAGGCGGCATCTGGTCCTTGGGGCGATCGCCTCGGGAATCGTCCTCGGCAGCGGGCCTGTGCTCGCCGCGACCGGACAGGGCGGGGCCGCTGGGGCCGGCCGGCGTCGCGTGCGCTTGGGCCACTTGGCGAATCCGTGCGAAGTGATTACCTTCTCCGCACCGGCTAGCGACGTTTTTCATCGTAACAATCTTGCGGCGCAGCTCGTAGCCTTTCAATCCGAGGCGGCGCTGATTGCGGCGCTCGGCGCGGGCACGATCGATGCGGCGTCGATGAACTTGCCGGCGTTGCTCGCGCCGCTAGCCGCCGGCAGCGACGTGCGCGTCGTCGCCGGCCTTCATAGCGGCTGTCTGCGCGTGGTCGCACCGGAGGCGGTGACGATGCGCATCAACGGAAGTCTTAAAGGTGCGACGATCGCCACGGATCGGCTGCACGGCGCCTCGATGGATTTGCTCTCGGCGCTGCTGCGCCGCCAGGGCGTCGATCCCAGACACGACGTGACGTGGAAGGTCTACGGCTTAAACGACGCGCCGGCTCTCGAGGCCGCGCTCGATGCGAAAGCGGTGCAGAGCGTGGCTGCGGCCGATCCGCTCGCGTACCTGCTGTTAGCCGATAAAGTCGTCGAGCCGTACTTCGACGTCGGCACCGGCGGGTTTTCGTGCGGCGACGGCATCGGCGGCGGTCACCATTGTTTTCTCGCAATGGCGGGCCGCACCGTGGAGCGGCATCCCGACGTGGCGGTCGCCCTAACCCGCGCCTACCTCGAAACGTCGAAAGTCCTCTCGCGCGGCGTCGGTCCCGACGCACTCGCCGAAGCGCAAAGCCCGTTCGCGCAGGTCGATCTCGCCACGACGATCGCTATCTTGTCGTCGTACGATTGGAACGCATCGACGGATCTCGTGCCGCAAGAATTAGAGCTGACCGCCAACGATTTCCGGCGAGCCGGATTGCTGGCGCGTAGCGTCGATCCGGAGCGATTAGCCGACCGGGCGTATGCGAACGTCTTGCATGTTTGAGCAGAGACGCGCGCTGCACGAACGTGGGCGAGCGCCTCGGCTTGCCGGTCTTGCGGCGCTGACGCTGCTGCTGACGTTCGGCCTCGCCGAAGCATCGCAGGCGGGGCAAAAGCCGGCGCCGGACTTCACGCTCTCCGACCAACACGGCCGCGCCTTCACATTGTCTCACGAGCGCGGCCATCCGGTCGTACTCTTCTTCGGTTACACGCACTGCCCCGACGTCTGTCCGACGATCCTCGCTAATCTAAAGACGGCTCGCGCGGCGATCGGGCCCAAGGGGCGCGACGTCGTGGTCGCGCTCATAACCGTCGATGCGGCCCGTGACACGCAGAAGGAACTGGGCCGTTTCGTCTCCGCCTTCGACCCGTCGTTTCTCGGTCTTACGGGGAGCGGAACCGAACTTAAGCCAGTCTATCGCGACTATCACGTCCGTTATGCGAAACAGGCCGAAGGCCCGGGCGGCTATCTCGTATCGCACACCGCGTTCGTGTATTACATCGGCCGAGACGGCAGCGTGCACGGCTTCGGAACGTGGAACGATCCGGCGGACATCCTAAAAGAAGATCTGGCGCGAATCGCATCTTAAGCGTCCTCGCGAACACCCGACAACCATGGGATCGGGCGGGGCGGCTCGGGCCGCGCCCCATCTCGAGCAAGCGCTTTCGAGCGGCCGAAATTATAAACTCACGAGAACCTGATTCAGTAGCACCTACCTGCAAATTTCACGGAGCTCGTCAAGCCCGAAGCAAGCGCCGCCCGGCGGCGAAAGCTTTACATTCGGCGCTTCGTTCGTCCGGAGTGTTGCCGCGCTGTTGCCGCGGCCGCGCGGGGCAGTCCTTCGAGCAGATGTCTGCAAGCGATCGGCGTGTTATAGTACAGTCACGATGCAGACGAAGGCGGGGCCGGGTTACGACGTCGACTTCGTCCGCTGGGCGGAGTCGCAGGCGGCAGCCTTACGTGAGGGGCGCTTCGACGACGTCGACATCGCGAACGTCAGCGAGGAGATCGAGTCCTTGGCGCGCAGCGACAAGCGGAAGCTCGAAAGCCGGCTCGCGACGCTCATGATGCACCTGCTCAAGCGCGAGTATCAGCCGGCGAAGGCCAGCTACTCGTGGCAGCTCACGATCGTCGAGCAAGCGTCGCAGATCATCAAACTTCTCAAAGAGTCCCCGTCCCTGCGTCGGGAGTTGTGGGAGTTCGCGCAGAGCGCCTACCCAAGCGCTCGCCGGAAAGCCGCGATCGAAACCGGCCTGCCGATCACGACGTTTCCCGAAGCGCTCGACGGAGACGTAGACAAAGCGCTTCACATAGCGCTCAAAGAAGCGTCCGGGAGTTAGCCCGGGACCAGACGCTTGAAGACGGGGCTCGATCGCGGCCGGACGACGGGGATGTACCTCACGCTACGGCACGAGGCGCTCATCGTCGCGCTCGCCGCGCCTTACGACCGCTCGCGCCGCGCCGGCGGACCCGTGTCGAACTCGCAGGTCGTGCAGCTGCTCGTGGAACGCGAGGCACGGCGCCTCAAGCTCCCCGAGCCCGTACTCGACGAGCAGCTGCCGGCTGCGGAGCCGGGCGAAGTCGCTTAGCTCGTCCCGTCGCCCTGCAGAGCGCACGAGTTGCTCGAGCGCAGCATCGCGACGTCGCGTTTGGCGCGATTGCCGACCTGCTCGGCTCACAGCGATCCCGTGAGGTGATCGGCGGCGACGCCGAAACCTTCGTCGCGCTTGCGTGCGAACCGATCGCGTTCTCGTGGCAGCCCTGATCGATCACGTTGCGCGTGCCGGCGTACGCGTTCCAGCCCTCGGCGCCCAGACTGTAGACCAAATCGCAGATGACGAAGCGGCGCGCGTCGTAGAAGTTATCGGAGTGCGTCGGTTGCAGAGATGCACGAGCGCCTGCGACGATCGATCGGCGCGAACGAGAGCGCGAGGAGCTTGCAGACTTGCGTGCCCGTGAGCGGCTCACCCCGCATGCAACTTGCGAGTGAAGTGCCGCACGCTTGCAGCAATTCCGCAGCGTCCTCGCGTAGCGAATTAAAGCCGATCCCGATCGTCGGCACGCCTAAATTGTCGTCGTAGCGCGCGCTGCGATAGCCCTCGCTCGAACGTTGCGCTGTATTCGTAGGCAGCTACGCGAATCGAAGCGTCACATTATTTTTACGTCGCTTTCCAAGAGTGACGCCGGTCGCTTATCATGCCGCTATGGACCACGAGCTCGTTCACGAACGGCACCGCTGGGTGTGCACGTGCGGCGCGCACTTCTCGGATTCCGCGTTCGGTGACGGCGCGCGACGCGCGCTCATGCACGCCGCCGGCGAACCGATCGGCTTGCGTCCGGAGCGCGAAGAGACGGCGCTAGCAAGCGGGGTATCGGTCTCGCACTTTCCGCACGAACCGCCGCCGCTCGCGCCGCGGGAAGCAGCCTTCGCGCTAGCGCACGAATCGTGGCGGCGCGCGCGAACGTTCGAGCCCGAACGGCGGCTCGCCTCACTCGCCGCGACGGGCGAGTTACGCAACGTTCGCAGCGGCGAGCTGCTAGCACCGAGCATCGCACGTGCGACCACGCTCTTCCGGCGCGCCATCGGACTGCTGCGTCACCGCACCGTGCCCGCCGACACCGGAATATGGATCGACAATTGCAATGCGGTTCATACGCTCGGAATGCGCGCCACGCTCGATCTGTATTTTCTGGACGCGGGCAATTACGTTATCAAGATCGTCAACGGCGTGCCGCCGAATTGCCTCTCCGAATTATGCCGCCGGGCGAAGACGGTCGTTCAACTCGGTGCAGCGCACGGCCGGCGCGACGTGAACATCGGGGACCGTTTCGTCTTGCAGTAGTGCATTGCATCGACGGGAAGAGCAAACGCGCGTCCCGACGCAAGCGGAGAGACGCAACCGCGCACCTCGTCGCCGCTTGGCGTCAGTAGAGGTCGCCGGGCGAAGACGGAGCGCTTAGGCGTCAGCGATGCCGATAGCGAACCCGCGCCGGCACGACGCCCGCTACAAGGGGCGCCCCCGCCACTTGCGGCGTGCGAGAACGGCAGCGCCGCGGGGGTTCAGGCGAGCGGGTCAAGCACGGTCGTATCGATGCGCGCGTGGAGCCCCGGAAGCATCGGGTGCCGTCGCGACCGTACCGGGGTGAGGTGAGCCGCGCGTGCTTGACGTCGAAAGGCCGCGAGAACGCGAACGCGACGAGCGCGAGTGCCGCCGACGCAAAGCGCCGGTACGAGGCGCACCATCCGCAGCTGCCGGCCGGACGCGCATGCTTCCCGCGGCGCCCGGCGACGGCGAGGCGCGCGAACAGGGCGACGGCGGCCCAGGCCGGCGCGATCCGGTGCTTCACGCTCTAGTCATGCGCGACGGCGACGCACGACTGCAACCGAAGTAGCCCGTATCGAAGCCGCTTGCGGGCGGCAACCGCGTATTTACGCTTCATTTACGCTGATGCGGTAGCAGCGGAACTGCCCGCCGCCGCAACGCTACGACTCCCCAGAATGGGCATGGCGCCGGGTGCGATCTACTACTGCCAGTTTGATTGAAAGGGTAGCATGACGATTCGGATTGCCGCGCTCGCCGCCGTTGTTACCGGGGCGAGTCTTTCGATGTTCTCGGTCGCGCAAGCGCGACCGCTCGGTGTACGCTTTCCTGAAATTGCCGGGCCCGGGCAGACGAGCGCCGTGGCGAGCCCGAGTTGGCACCATCGCGACCGCGACCCGAAGCTGGTCGAGTTCGACGCACCGGGCTCTGCGACGACGTCATCGGCTATCTGCAAGCCGTATTGCGGCACGACCTCGGAGAACATCAACGCGCGAGGAACCATCGTCGGCTATTTTACGGATGCGAAGGTCGTGCCCCATGCCTTTATTCGCAACCGGCAGGGCGACATTTCCGCGTTCGACGCTCCCGGAGCCGGCATAGGTGCCTTCCTTAACGAAGGCACCTATGCCGAAAGTGTTAACGATCGGGAAGCGGTCGCAGGTTACTTTCAAGACGTACGCTTACGCTACCACGGTTTTATTCGTAATCCCAACGGCGCATTCGTTACCTTCGAGGCTCCGGGGGCGGGCGCGCAGGCGGGCCAAGGCACCTACATTAACGTCCTGAACGATTACGGCGAAGCCGCGGGCGGCTTGTACGATGCCAATAATGTCGGACACGCTTTCGTGCGCTCCCCCGAGGGCAAGATTACACAGTTCGATCCGCCCGGCGCGGTCTTCTCGGAGGCGATCGGCCTTAACGCGCTCGGCACGACGACCGGAGTATACTACGATGCCGCGAACGCGCTACACGGCTTCGAACGCCGTGGCGATGGAACGCTTACGACGTTCGATGCCCCGGGAGCGCTACCGGGTCAGCAAGGAGGCACTGAGCCGACCGGGATCGATATCGAGGGCGCTATCTCCGGCTTCTACGTCGCCAAGTCGGACGAAATACCACACGGCTTTTTGCGCTTCCCAAACGCTTCTTTCGTAACGTTCGTGGTGCCGAGCAGTACCACCACGTACGTCGCTACCATTAACGATTTCGGCACGCTCATCGGGGGATACTTTTACCCGCCGGCGGGCAGCGGGCCGCGGGCCTTCGAGCGCACGCTTTCGGGGAAAATCGTCCGCTTCGACGCACCCGGCGCCGGAACGCTCATTTATCAAGGCACGATTCCCGCGGCGATCAACGACGCCGGCGTCATCGCCGGCTGGTGGCGCGGGCCAGACTACGTCGCTCACGGCTTCGTGCGGTATCCCTAACGGCGTAAGTAACGGTCGAACCAGGCGAGGGTGCGCCGCTGGGCGTCCGCGCGATCCTTTGGCTCGCGCAGCCCGTGGCCCTCGCCCGCGTACACGACGAATTGCGTCGGCACGTCGACCGTTTCGAGCGCGTGCCAGAACTCTTGCGTTTGCGGGGCCGGGCACTCGACGTCGCGTTCGCCGACGTACTCGAACGTCGGCGTCACGACGTTCTTAACGAACGCGATCGGCGACGAACGAGCGTAGACGGCCGGATCGTCGTAGACCGAGGCACCGAAGAACGGGATCATCCAACGATCGATCCCGTTTTCACCGTAATAGGAAAGCCAATCGCTCACGCCGGCGCCCGCGACGGCGGCCGCAAAGCGTTTGGTTTGCGTGACCGTCCACATCGTCATGTAGCCGCCGTAACTGTAACCCGTGATGCCGAGCCGGCGATCGTCGACGGGCTCGACTTTCTCGACCGCATCGATGCCGCTCAGGATATCGCGCAAGTCGCCGTAACCGAAGTCCCGCACGTTGGCGAGCGTGAACGCTTCGCCTTCGCCGAAGCTCCCGCGCGGATTGGGCTCGAAGACATCGTAGCCGGCGCGCACCAGCGCCCGCACGGTACCGCGGCCGACGAAACGCGGCAGATAGGCGGCGGAGGGTCCGCCGTGCACGATCGTGATCATCGGACGCGCCGTCGTGCCGCGCGCGAGCGGCTCGAGCAGCCAGCCGCTAATGTTAAAGCCGTCGTTTTGCCAAGCGATCGCGCGCGCGCGCACGGCCGCCGGGATACCGTCGTTCGTTTGCGTGAGCGGTTGCCACGAACCGGGGACGCCGACCGCGATCTCGGGCGGCCGTTCGAACTGCTCGACGATCACCGCGCTGCTGTCGTCGTTCGCCACGGCGAACGGCGCGGCGCCCGTCCCGAACGACGTCGTTCCGACGCTATGCACGGCCTCGACCGTTGCGAGCGGAGGCGTCGCGGTCGCGGCTGCGAGTTCGGAGACGCCGCTTTCGCCTCCGTGCAGCCATCGTACGTAGAGCCGGCTCGGACGGCGTTTGCTCCATACAATCGCCGTCGCGCTCGAAGGTAACTTCGGCGTCAAATTCGTCGCCGCGCCGCCTGCGAACGGAACGGCGTAAACGTCGCCACCCGTCGAGCCGAAATCGCTCATGATTCCGCCGATGAACGCGACCGAGGTGCCGTCGGCGCTTATGCGCGGCGAAGCGAGTTGCTGCCGCGGTGAAGCGGGGGCGTAGATCAGGCGCGCGGCGCCGTGCTCGAACGCATAGAGCTCGGCGATCCACCAGTTGTTATCGCCATCGCCTTTGGCCGCGGTGCCGACGAAACCGCGCGCACCCGGTAACCAATCGTACTCGTAGACGTACGTGTCCGCGGGCGACGCGAAGCGCAGCGAACCGCCTTCGACGATTGCGATGCGCTGCTCGTCCGGGTGCGTCCCGATCTCGCCCGTCATGGGCGCCGCAGCCTGCGTCGCCCCGACTTCCTTGCGGCGCCGGGCGTCGCAAGAACCGCGAGCTGCCCGCGCTCCGAGTAGCGCAGGTCGACGAGCGTTCCCGTGAACTTCAGCCGGGTCGTTACCTTGCCGAGCGCATCGACGGTCTCGATCGTTCGCTCCGGTGTTTTCGGCGCTTTGAGCACGAACGATAGCGCGCTCGAATCGGGCGACCAAGCCGGCGACGACGGAACGCAGTCGACGTCGTTGCCGCACGGCAGGGGGACGACGGTGGCCGCGCCGCCGCCCGTCGAGCGGATGACCAGTGATTGATGGGCCTTTTCGCCTTCGACCGGCGGATCGTCGCTTTCGATGGCGGCAACGCGCCGGCCGTCGGGCGAGACCGCGACCGCCGCGAAGTTATGTAA
>CAXUFI010000022.1:8846-9163 GCA_964250245.1 uncultured bacterium | reverse complement strand
GGCCCCCCCCGCCCCCCCGTTTTTTTTTTCACCGGTTTCCGGGCCCCCCGCGGGCCCCGCGGCCGGCAATCCGAGTGCGAAGGCGCTTGCGATGATGACTGCGCGGATAGCGACGTGCATGCCGCTTACGTACGCGGCCGAGCTGCCCGATGCCGCTGCCTCACGAGTACCGGCGAGGCGCGTGACTTCGCTTGCGGCGGCCTTTAGCCGGATCGGCGCGAGAGATCGCGCGCCCGGACGCGGGCGGCACGTGGATCGTCGCGGGCCGGGGGGAGGGGGGGGCTGTGGGTGAAGCGGCGCCCCCCCCGGGGGGGGGG
>CAXUFI010000022.1:0-8836 GCA_964250245.1 uncultured bacterium | reverse complement strand
TGGCTGGCGTTCGGGCTCCCCGCGGCCCCGATTGTGCTAAGCTCCGGCGGGCCCGCCCCCGCCGGGATCGCGTCGCCGCCAGGGCGGCGAAGCGGCAGCGGAAGCGCAATGCTCGTGGCGCTCGTTTGCCTCACTTCAATCGCCGCTATGTGGCAGAGCGTCGCGGCGCCGGGCGAGGCGAGCGCGGCGGCACCGATCGGTACGATCGTGCCCGCCGGCGCCCGCGTTCGCTTTCACGTCGATGCGCCGCTTTCGTCGATGACCAGCAAGACGGGACAGTCCTTTACCTTCACGCTCATCGACCCGATCGCCGTCGGCGCCTCGCGAATCGTCGCTGCGGGAGCACACGGTCATGGCACCGTGCTGCTTGCGGGACATGCGGGCACGGGCGGGCACGAGGGCGATCTGACGCTACGCGTGGATTACGTGCAAACGCCGGATCGCAACGAACTCGCGTTTAAGGACGCGCGCTTCGAAGTCAACGGCAGGAACCGCAAGATCGCGTCGGCGGCGCTGGGTTTGGTTCCATACGCGGGTCTCGGAGCGCGTTTAATACGAGGCCGCGAGATTCGTCTCGATCCGGACACTCCCGTACTCTACGTCAGCAAACAGCCCGCGACGGTCATGAGCAAAGCAGGCGCCGAGTTCTTAACACCCGCCGTAGTCGTGACGCCGTCGACGGTGACCACGGCGGCTCCGATCGGCACTCCGACGACGATGCCGTGACCTCGCATTCGCCGCACAAGGAACCGGCGCGACGGACATCCGGATTTGACGATTAGAACGATTCGCGAACCAGTGCCTCACTCGTCGTCCACAAAGCTGTAGCGTTCGCGGCATCTAGAGCGTAAGCGCGGACCCCGCTGCGAGAGTTCGGATCATCGACGACGTCGGCAACGTGACAGTCTTCGCAATACCGCGCCCCAACGTCGCTCGCGGCGGCAACGACTCCCGCCCATGCTGCCGTCGCCGCACCCTGAGGCACACTCTTCCAATCGAAGGATGCAATGGCCGCATCTTTTGCGTCACCGAGCTTTTCGATCATCTCCCGGACGGTTTCGGTCATGATCGCACCCGGATGAACGGCCGTCGCTCGAACGCCGCCGAATTTATGGCGCCGGTCGAACTCGACTGCGAAGAGAATGGTGGCTGTTTTTGACCGGCCATACGCCAGCAATTCATCGTAAGGGGTTCGCTCGAAATTGGGATCCTGAAGATCCACGTTCGACCTGCGATGGCCTGCCGAAGAAACCATGACGACGCGGCTGCCGGGGTTGAGGAGGCCGGCGAGACGATTGATCAAAACGAAATGGCCGAGATGGTTCGTCCCAAGCTGTAGCTCGAAGCCGTCGACGGTCGTTCTTTTCGGGCCCGCCATGACGCCGGCATTGGCGATGACGAGATCGAATGGTTCCCCGTTGTCAACGAGGCGCTGAGCGCACTCTCGCACGCCGGCAAGCGAGGCGAGATCGAGTTCGATCAGCGTAAGAGTGCCCGAAGTAGGCTGAGCGCAGACGTGCGCGGTAGCCGCTCGCGCCTTTTCCAGGTTTCTCGCAGTGCCCACCACTTTTGCGCCGCGTGCGGCGAGCACCCGAGCAATTTCCACCCCCATACCAGCCGAGACTCCGGTTACGAGGATTCGAGAACCGCTTAAGTCGGTATCAGCCAGCACGCTCTCGGCTGTGGACGAAGGCCCAAAATTGCCGGTCATCATTATCGTCCGCTCATCCGTTATGCGTTGCAGGACCTTCTAGTGCTCGTAACTATGTTAGAAAATGGAGGTTACTATACGGAGGGTCCCTGCGGTTACGTCTACTTAAGCTTTGCCTTTCGCGCACAGATTTCGAGTAACGCGCCGCCACCGACCTCGATGCGGTCCGCGCCGATCTCGAGCAGGCGCGCGCGCCAGCGAACGACTTCCGCAACCGACGCGACGCGAAACGCGAATCGTGTTAAAGTCGGCCGCATTCTCAAATCGAGTACGATGGTGCTTCAGTTAAGGACGCTCGGCCAGAGGACCTCGAAACGGCAGAACACGACTTCGTCATCTTCCCGAAAGGTGAACGCTGCGCGCGCCCCTTCGGCCGCGAAGTATTCACGGTGCGCCGCGCGCCAATGCGCCAAACTACGATCGCCTTCGCCCTCATCCCATGCGTCCTCGGCGTCGATGGCTCGGAACGGCTTCACGTCGACTCGCGTCACTCGGGCGACCGCGTGCGGCACGCAACCGCCGCCGACGATTAAGAACAGCTCTCCGCTTACCGGCATGTGCTCGCCGTTCGGACCGTACCAGCGCAGCAGCGACGTCGTCGTCCGGGCGGCGGCCGACCCGGTATAGTTATCAGTAAACGACCGGCTCCCACATGGCCAGCCTAAACACATCACCAGGCACGCTTAATCGAACGCTTCCTTTTACGGATACTTTAAAGTGGGCGCAATCACACACGCTTAGCCTTCAAGGATGAGCCGCCTAGCGCATAGTTTGACCGGTTCAGTTATGGCTTCGAGGCATCGCGTCTTCACGGGCTATTCTTAGCTATTCGTGCGGGGCGTGGGCAACACGATGCAGGATGTCCACGCCGGATATCATCTTACGATGTCAGGCACTGGTCAACAGCGAGGCTCACGATGTCTCGTCGTTCTTAAAAAAGCGCCGGTCCCCGAAGAGCCCGGCGCTTTACATATTCCTGGCCTGCGTCAGGCGCGCGTTTAGTTACGCGAAATCATCTGTTGCGGTTTCAGCAGGACCTTCGTATAACCGTCGGCGCGTTCGTCGAAGTGTTCGTACGCCTCGGGTGCCGCCTCGAGCGGCAGACGATGGCTCACGATGAAGCTCGGCTTGGCGATGCCCGCGAGAATGAGATCGCGCAGATAGACGTTGTACTTCTTGACCGGAGCCTGTCCCATCTCGATCGAGATGCCCTTATTCCACGCTTCACCGAGCGCGATCGTGAAGTTGCCCTTCTTCTCCTGACCGGAAGCACCCGGATCTTGTGGGAAGTAGACGCCGATGATGCCGATGTGGCCCGTCGGGTTCGTCACGCGGATGAGGTCGGCGAGCAGTTGCGTAGGATCTTGCTTTTTCGCATTGTTCGTGTCGCTCGAGCCGGCGCGTTTGGCTTCGTATCCGATTGCGTCGATCGTACACATTACGCCCGGCATCTTGTCGCCCGCTCCCGGACGCAGGTTCTGCACGCTTTCGCGATGCGGCTTCCGCAATTCGAGAATTCGATCGACGGCATCGCCCTTGGAGAAGTCGACCGGGGTCGCGCCGATGCTCTTCACGAGCTCGAGACGTTCGGGAACGTTATCCACGACGTAGATTTCCGACGCGCCCTTGATCTTCGCGCTCAGCGCGGCCATTAGGCCGACGGGACCCGCGCCGAAGATCGCGACGGTGTCACCCGGCGTGACGTGCGCCTGTTCGGTCGCGTGATAGCCCGTCGGAAAGACGTCGGCGAGCATGATGAAGTCGTCTTCATACTGGTCGCCCGGTGTGCCGGGCAATTTTAGGCAATTATAATCCGCGTACGGCACGCGTACGAGTTCTGCCTGACCGCCGGGATGCGGTCCCATGCCCGAGTAGCCGTACCCGCCGCCGTGCGACTGCGGGTTGACCGTCAAGCAAGCGTTACTGAAGCCGCGCGTGCAATTGAAACAGAAGCCGCACCCGATATTGAACGGAAGCACGACGCGATCGCCGACCTTGACGTTGCGCACCGCCGAGCCGACCTGCTCGATGACGCCCATGTTTTCGTGGCCGAAGATCTGACCTTTTTCGATCGGCGAACGACCCTCGTACATATGTAAGTCGCTGCCGCAAATCGCCGCGGTCGTCAACCGTAGTACGGCATCCGTCTCTTCCTCAATCTTGGGATCGTCGACTCTCTCGACGGCTACGGTATTTGCAGATTTCCAAACGACGGCGCGCATGTTTAACTCCTATAGCGTGTGGCAGCCCAAAGCTAACCACGACGAACGTTCCCCGCCGGCGGCCGTTCGAAAACGACGAAGCCGGAGTTCGCGAACTTCTCGCGCGACGTCCGGACGTATCGTCAAAAAGCGGCACGTTCGGCTGGGGCCAGCGTATCCATACGCGCTCGACTCACCCAAGCCGCATCGGGAGACGCCACGCGTTGCGAGGGGCCCATCGCAAACCGGTGCTGAAATCGAAGGCCTTGCCGCCGGCTTTCTTCGCGTATTCGCGCAGTTACCGAATGCTTCGCCGCTCTTTGCGCCCCCGTTCGTAAACGTCGGGCTCACGATTACGGTTCCGTCCTCCTCACGCTCGAAGCGATAGCCCGGGTTCTCCCGCGAAACGCCTACGAGGTCCTCTTCGGTTTCGAGCACGAGCGGCGTTCAGATCGACGGCCACCCTCGATTTTCGACGGAACGGGAGCGCAGGCCCGTGCAACGCGTTTTGCGAGATCTCGGCCTAGCCAACGAAGGCCCAGCACGGGCCCGACGTGGCAGCGACGCTGCATTTTAATCTATCGCGACTTTTTATTCGGCCGCGCTAGCGGCACAATCATTGCCATGACGGGCTTCAAACGACTTCCCCGCTTCGCCGCCGCCGCGCTCTTCGCGCTCGCCGCAACGGGCGGCACGCTGATCTCCTCGGCTACCCACGCGGGCGAACCGGCCTCGCGGTTCTCCGCGGCAGCGGCTCCGGCCGACGCGGCCGTCGCGATCGCCGTCGGTATCGGTTTCGGGGCACCTCACCGGTACTATCGCTACTACGACCGCGGCGGCGCCTGGGTGCGCTTCGGATACGGCTACGCTCCGGCACCCGGGTATGCGCGGGGCTACTATCTCGGTTACGGGCCGCCGCCCTTTTACCGCTACGCTCGGCCATATCGGCCGTATTACGGCTATCGCCCGTACTACCGGCCCTACGGGTACCGACACTACGGCTACCGGCACTATTACGGCCGGTACGGCTACTAACAGCTCCGCTCCGCACTATAGGCTTCGGCTGAAACGCGCGTTGTAGCTTCGGCTGGGACGCGCGTTTGGGCAGGATTTCAAGACGCGCGACTCGCGTTCTAAGGGAATGGTCGCGGAACCGGAGTGGCTCAGATGGACGCGTGAATTGCAGGCGATCGCGCAGAGCGGCCTGACGTTCGCGCAAGATCCCTACGATCGCGAGCGCTATGAGGCGCTTCGCGCACTCGCTTCGCGCATCATGGCCGAGCACACCGGCGTGCCGGCCGCGCGCATCGAGAAACTCTTCGAAGGCGAGCACGGCTATGCGACTCCGAAGGCCGACGTCCGCGGCGCCGTCTTCGACGCTGCAGGACGGGTGCTCATGGTGCGTGAGAGCGCCGACGCAGGACGGTGGACGTTGCCGGGCGGCTGGGCGGATGTGAACTCGACGCCCGCGGAAAACGTCGTTCGCGAAATCAGCGAAGAGAGCGGCTTCGACGCAACGGTCCGCAAGCTCGCCGCGGTGTGGGATCGTACGCGGCAGGGACACCCCGACCGGCTCTTCTCGTGTTACAAGTTCTTCTTCATCTGCGACGTGCGCGGAGGAACGGCGAAGACGAGCATGGAGACGTCGGAAGTCGCCTGGTTCGGCGAGGACGCCTTACCCGTCGAGCGCGAGCTCTCGCTCGGGCGCGTGCTTCCGCAGCAACTGCGGCGCATGTTCGTGCACGCTCGCGAACCCGCGCTACCGACCGATTACGAATAAGCCTTAAAAGTGCGGCGCGGGCAGCCGCGTCAACGGGCCCACGAGGGGCGCACGACAGGTGCCGTCTTCGATGCCGTCGCCGATGACCAGCGGCATCGCCGTGCCCGCCGTTACGGCGGCGTCTTTTCCGTGATGGAAGAAATTGTACACGCCGGCCGCCGTGCCGACGTAGTACGGGATGTATCCGAGTATGCCGGGCGCGTTGCTCGTACCGGCCCCGACGTCGGCGAAGGATTGGCCGTCCGTGGCGGGCACGAAAGCGACGGGGACGTGGGTGCCGTCGGCGAGCGATAGGAAACGCGCGTCGAGAATGAGGTAACCCGTGTGGCCGTTACTCTTACTGTGATCCATGACTTCGATGAGTCCCGCGCCGGGCGTGCCGGCCGGGATCGTCTGCGAACGATAAGCGACGGAGGCGAGGGTGTGAAAGCGGAACACCTCGCCCGGCTTCACTTTTTTCGTATCGATCGTCGCCGCCAGCGAGACGTCGACCGTCGGACAGGGCGCGAGCGGCTGCGCTTCACCGTCGACGGCGGGGACGACCACTAGGGCAAGTGCCAGCGCTGCGAGTACTCGTGCAGGCCGCAAGCTGAAAGCGTAGCGCATAGCGGCACACGTTACAGATCGACGCCGATCGGCCTCGGCATTTCGCTTAACTCGTGGGCCGGGCGCCTTGCGCGTATTGCGCTTCCCTGTTTGCCGAACGACCAGTTCTCCATATTCACTTCGACGAGATTGAGAACGCCGTCGACGACGGCCCTATACAACGACCGTTTTGCTTCGACGGTTCGGCCGGCGTCGAGCGTCACTCGAATGAGGATGCAGTCCGCGCTGCGTCGATGCCGAGGTAGCGGCGTCGTAGACGAAGTCGGACGCCGCGTGCTCGGTGACGATCGCGAAGCGGTCGCCCGGCGGGATGTCGACCGTCGGGCGCATCGCCTCGTACACCACGTCGGCGATCGCGCTACGGTAGGCCGCCGGGTTGCCTACGGCGAGATCGATGCGCAGCGGCATGTCCGGCTTCTTATTGATTGCCGCCGCCCTGGGGTGTCGCGACGCCGCACCGGTCGCATGACAGTCGAACGTTGAAGCGAAGTCAGCGCTATGGAACGAGGGCACGAGCCGCATCCGCGTTACGATGTGAAGGCCGATCTGCGCGTGCAAGAACTGCTCGACGCGGTGCGGGCCGCTTCGCTCTCGGAGGTCGCGGCGCGGCTCGAAGCATTGCTCGGTCGAGCCCTCGGCGAATTGCAGTCGCTGCGCGAAGTAGCGCAGGCGGTCCGCGAGACGCGCGACATGCTGACCGACCGGTTCGCGGAGAATGAAGGTGCGGCCGGTCCGAAAGCACTCGTGGCCGCCATTCGCGCCGAGCTCACCGAAGATCTCGATGACGGGCCGGAGGACGTTTAACGAGCGCGCATTGGCTCCCGTTCACGCAGATGGCCGCGTTCGACGCGCGGGCGCGAACGTTCGTGCGCGCGCGTGGCACGCAGCTGACCGACGCGCGCGGCCATACCGTCTTCGACGCGATCTCGTCCGTTTGGACGACGATCCACGGCCACGGCCATCCGGCGATCGTCGCGGCGATCGCGTCGCAAGCGCGCACGCTCGATCACGTGACGGCGCTCGGCGCGACGAACCCGGCGGCGGAGGAACTCGCCGAGCAGCTCTGCGCGCGCGCCGGGCTCGCGCACGCGTTCTTCGCCGGCGACGGCGCGAGCGCGGTCGAAGCGGCGCTTAAAATGTCGCTGCAGTACTGGCAGAACGCCGGCGAGCCGCAGCGCACGCGGTTCGCCCACCTGCGCGCGTCCTATCACGGCGACACGGCGGGAGCGATGAGCGTCTCCGACATCGCGCTCTTCAAACGGCGCTTCGGTTCGCTCGTCGTCGAGACGTTCGCGTATGACGATCTCGCCGCAGCGCTCGCGCGCGACGACCTCGCGGCCGTAATCGTCGAACCGCTCGTGCAGGCCGCGGCCGGCATGCACGTCATCGCCCGCGAGCGCTACGGTGCGTTGCGCGCACCGCACGTTCCGTTGCTGATCGTCGACGAGATCGCCACGGGTTTCGGCCGCACCGGCACGTTGTTCGCCTTCGAACAGCTCGCGCTCGCACCCGATATCGTCTGCCTCGGCAAGGGGCTCACCGGCGGCACGCTCGCGCTTTCGGCCACGCTCGCGAGCGAACGAATCTACGACGCGTTCCTCGGCGCGCACGAAGATGGCCGGCACTTTTTTCACGGACACTCGTACGCGGCCAATCCGATCGCGTGTGCTGCCGCACTCGCTTCGCTCGCGCTGTTCGAGACGGAGCGCACGCTCGAGGCGGTCGCGCGCGTGGACCGCGCGCTCGACGCGTTGCTCGCGCCGCTGCGCGGGCATTCGCTCGTGACCGACGTCCGCCGCGCGGGGCTCATGATCGGCATCGAACTCCGCGTCGAGCGCATGGCGGCCGCGGGCGCGCCGACGCCGGCCTGGCGCATCGCGAACGATCTGTACGAACGGGGGCACTTCACGCGTCCGCTCGGGGCGACGCTGCAGCTCGTGCCGCCGCTCGTATCGACATTAAACGAGTTAAGCGCCTTCGTGGACGCGTTGCAAGCCGCGCTCGCTGCGGTTGCGGCGTGAGTTATCTCGAGCGGGTCCGGGGCGAGCTCGCGTCGCTCGCGGACCGCGCGTTGCTGCGCGTGCCGCGCGAGCGCCTACCGCCCGGCACGATCGATTTCTCATCGAACGATTATCTCGGGCTTAGCGGCGATCCGGGCGTGCTCGCAGCGCTGCGCGGCGGCGAGCGAGCCGGCAGCGGCGGATCGCGGTTACTCGGCGGCGCACATCAGGAATATACCGCGCTCGAACGAGAGCTCGCGGCTTGGACGGGGCGCGAACGCGCGCTGCTGTTCTCATCGGGCTATCTCGCCGCGATGGGTGCGATTACGACGCTCGGCCGTTTCGTCGCCGTCGCGCATAGCGACGAACTCGCGCACGCTTGCGCGATCGACGCGCTGCGGCTCACGAAACTCCCGCGCCACATCTATCCTCACGCGACGCGGCCCGCGCTCGACCCGGCCGACGGCGCAGCGTTAATCGTCACGGAATCGTTATTCAGCATGGACAGCTCGCTCGCGCCGCTGCGCGCGCTGACGGC
>CAXUFI010000021.1:0-18500 GCA_964250245.1 uncultured bacterium | reverse complement strand
CTCTTGCCCGCCACACCCGCGCCGACGTCCATCCCCGTCGCGCCGGCGCGACCCGGCGAGTCGCGGGGCGGTGACTTTCCGTCGACGGCCGGCGTGCCGATCGTCGAGAACGGCGTCCCGCTCTCGCCGGAGCTCGTCGTCGCACAGCAGGAGATCGAGCTTGCGGGGACCCTTTCCCGCCGGTCGCTCGCCGGCGCGAGGGCGCACTATCGGGCGGCGCTCGATGCCTACGTCTCCGGCAATGCGGCGACTGCGCGTTCCGAAGCCCGAGCCGCCTTCGATGCGGCGGCGGATGCGCTTTCGACCGTAAAGTGAACGCGGGCGCGGCGCCGCCGCGGATCCTCGAAGACGTTCTCGCTCAGGTTCCGGATTCGCCCGGCGTCTATTTGATGCTCGGCCAGGGCGAACGCATTCTGTACATCGGTAAAGCGATCTCGCTGCGCAATCGCGTGCGGTCGTACTTTCAAGACTCGGCCGCGCACGCGTATCGCACGACGCGGATGGTCGAGCGCGTCGCCGACGTTCGCTGGATCGTCGTGAATAATGAGATCGAAGCGCTCATCCTCGAAGCGAATCTCATCAAGCGTCACCAGCCGCCGTTCAACGTGCGCTTGCGCGATGACAAACGCTATCCGTATCTCAAGGTGACGAACGAGCCGTTTCCGCGCGTGACGTTCACGCGCGTCGTGCGCGACGACGGCGGCCGCTATTTCGGACCGTACACCAACGCTCACGGTTTGCGCGAGCTCATCGATCTCGTGCGCGTGGTCTTTCCGCTGCGGACTTGCCGCGAGCCGATCGACGGAAAGCGGAAACGGCCATGCTTGCAGTATCACATCAAACGCTGTCTCGCGCCGTGCGTCGGCCTGCAGACCGAGACCGATTACAATTCGCTCGTCGACGAGGTCGTGCTCTTTCTCGAAGGTCAGCAAGACCGGCTCTTGCAGCGGCTACACGAAGAGATGGCGGACTCGGCCGACCGGATGAATTACGAGGCGGCGGCGAGCTTGCGGGACCGTATCGTCGCCGTGCGGCGCGTGACGGAGAGCCAAAAAGTCGTCTGGCGTTCGCGCATCGATATGGATCTCATCGCCTCGGCGCGCGGCCGGGGGCAGGCCTGCATGCAAGTCTTTCTCGTACGCGGCGGCAAGCTGATGGGTCAGGAGCACTTCATCCTCGACGGCGTGACCGACCAGAGCGATGCCGAACTCTACGGCGAGTTCTTCACGCAATTCTACACGGCGCGCGCCGGCGGCCCGGCGGCCGGCGGCATCGGCGACGGTTTTTCGCCGCTGGCGCTGCGGGAAGCGCGCGATAACGAAGTGCCGGTCGCGCTCAAAACGCGCGCCCGGCGCGCCGTGGCGCAAGCCGTGATTCCGAAAGAAGTGCTCGTCGAGGCGCTGCCCGGCGATCAAACCATTATCGAGGCCTGGCTCTCCGATCTCAAAGGGCAGCGCGTGCGCGTGCTGCGCGCGCAGCGCGGTCCGCGCGCGGATTACATGCGCCTCGTGCACGAGAATGCGGAGAATAATTTAAAAGCGTTTCTCGCGCATCAGGAGACGCAGGAGACGGCTTCGGCACAAGCGCTCTCCCAACTCGCGACCGCACTCGATCTGCCCGACGTGCCGCACCGGATCGAATGTTACGACATCTCGAACATTCAAGGCACGAACCCCGTCGCCTCGATGGTCGTTTTCGTCGAAGGCCGGGCGAAAAAGAGCGACTACCGGCGCTTCAAGATCCGCTACGATCGCGGTTCGAACGACTTCGCGATGATGCAGGAGACGCTGCGGCGGCGGCTGCGCTATCTCCGCGCCGACACGAATGCCCCGGGCGAAGACGATCCCGCGAGCATTCTGGAAGTCGAGACCGGCAGCGGTGGCGACGGGGCGGCCAACCTCGAGGCGCAGTTGCGGCGCAAGGAGCGCTTCCATCATCGGCCCGACCTGCTTCTCATCGACGGCGGCAAAGGTCAGCTCGGCGCCGTCGTCGAGGTGTTGGAGGAACTCGACCTGTGGGGTATCCCGGTCGCGGGCTTGGCGAAGGAACACGAATGGCTGTTCGTGCCGGGGAATGCCGAACCGATCGTGCTGCCGCCGGGCTCGCCCGGGCTGCATCTCATCATGCGCGTGCGCGACGAAGCGCACCGGTTCGCCGTCGAGTACCACCGTCAACGGCGCGGTAAGGCGATGACGCAGTCCGCTCTCGACGCGCTGGCGGGCGTGGGTCCCGTGCGCCGCAAGCGGCTGCTCGTCACCTTCGGTAGCGTGAACGCGATCAAGCGCGCGAGCGTCGATGAGATCGCGGCGGTAAAGGGGATGACGCCCGCGCTCGCCGCAAACGTGAAGACGCAACTCTCCGCCCGCGCTTGACGCCGCTGCGGATTTTAGTTTGGCACGTGCACGGCTCGTGGCTCGGCGCGTTCGTACGCGGCCGGCACGACTATCTGCTGCCGGTCGAAGCGGGGGCACGTAGCGGCGGACGCCGCGACGAATGGCCCGTCGCCGCGCGAAACGTAACGCCGGAAGCGGCGACGCGCGAACGCATCGACGTCGTCGTGGCGCAACGCCCGCAGGACGTCGACGACCTGCAACGCTGGCTCGGCACGCGGCGGCCGTTCACGGACGTGCCGGTCATCTATCTCGAACATAACGTGCCGCAGGGGCGCATCAACGAAATGCGCCATCCGTACGCCGACCGCGACGACCTCACGATCGTCCACGTCACGCATTTCAACGCGCTCTTCTGGGAGTGCGGCCGGACCGCGACGCGCGTCATCGAGCACGGTATCCCCGATCCCGGCTACCGCTATACGGGCGAATTGCCGCGCGTCGCCGTCGTAATTAACGAGGCCGAACGCCGGGCTCGGGTGACGGGTACGGATCTCTTGCCGCGGTTTGCGAGCGAGGCGGCGCCGCTCGACCGCTTCGGTATCGGCACCGCGCACGATTTACGGCTCGATGAGTTGCATACCGCGATCGGCCGCCGTCGCGTCTATCTGCATCCGTTCCGCTGGACGTCGCTCGGCCTCGCGTTGCTCGAAGCGATGGCCTGCGGCCTGCCCGTCGTCGCGCTCGGAACCACGGAAGTCCCCTATGCCGTACCGCCCGGCACCGGCATCGTCTCCAACGATATCGCGGTGCTCGTGCGCGCGATCCGCGCGTTGATGGCCGACGGCCCGAGCGCCGTCGAACTCGGCCGGCGGGCGCGCGCCCACGTTCTCGAGCGCTACGGCCTGGAACGGTTTCTGCGCGACTGGGACGTAGTGCTCGCCGAGACCGTCGGCGCCTAAACGGCGGCGCCGAGGCCGAGCGACGTTTCGCTCTGACGTAATTTAAGCTGAACGCAAAATGCTCGGATGATAACGTTCTCCGCGCGGTCGTTCACCCACGTAAAGACGACGCGACTCTGGTCGTTACTGTCCACGGAGAATGTACCGTACGTTCATGCTTGAGTAATTTTAACTCAACGGGGGTGGCGGATTATCGCCTCGTTCAAATACATGTCAGACGCAGCGCGATAGCTCACGCCGCGCGAACCCCCGAATGACGCTTGGCGACGGAAACGATAGCGATTCGGGAGCCGCCGTGTGCTTGCCGCCCGACGGCCGAAGCACTACCGCACTCGATGCACCGCGCGTGCACACATAAAGCTATTATGCCTCGAGCGGAAGGACTACGTACGCCTAAACTATCGTCCGTTTTATGCTCGGTCGACTTCCGATCAGGCGCCTTGGTATCGTGTCTTGGAGCGACTTGACAGATAACGGATTAACGTTTCATAATCGTCATCGTAAAAATAAGCTCTGCGCAGCTCGCGCGTTGCTGTTGCTCGCGCGAACAAAAACGTTTAACGATAACGAGGGACGCGATGCGGCCTGGCGAGGTCACGCGGGCGAGCGCCCGCAGATGGAGTGCCGGGGCGCTCGTTACGGCGCTCGTCATCGCGTTGCTCTCGAGCACCCGCCCCACCCTCGCCCAGACGGTTGCATTCCCGCCGGCCTCGATGACGGCGGCGGATGCAGCAGCCTCGTTCGACGCGCGAGCGCTCGTCGTCGTTAACTACAATGCGTGCAGCCGCGAAGGCGAGTACATCGATCGGCGGATCGCGATGGCGAAGCAAGACTTCTCGGGCGATCTGGAAGGCTTGATGAGCATTTTGATCGCGAAGATTGCGTACGTGCGCGCGCAACGGGCAGCGGGGACCGACGACGCCTGCAAAGGGACGTTCGTTCGTAAGAACACCGGTAACGGAACGCTCGGACAGTTCGCAACCCTCGACCGGGCCGTGCGAGCCGCGGCGCCGGATGCCTGCGGCGTCGAGACGGCCGAATCCGCGCAGGGACCGGCTACGCTGGCCATCGACGTGCGGGTCACATCGCTTTGTCTGGTGCGGCAGATTAACGAGGGAATTCTTGCAATGCGCAAGACGACCGTACTCGGCAGCTCGGATCTGGCATGCCTCGAAGATGGTGTAACGAAGAGCAACGGCGAGTGGGATGTGGTTGATCGCCAACTCGTCCGCATACTGTACGCCGGCGGTCCGCATCTGCGCGATCCCGGTATCCTCGCACCCGGCACCATCGATTGGATGTATAATGGGCTGCTTGCGGCCCGCGACCGGCTTTCCGACGACAGTTACTCCGTGCTTACCGGCTGCAGTGCCCCAGCGGGTGATGAATTGGGGAGTCCCGAGGAGACGGCGGACCGGCACGCCTGGTATCGCGAGCTCGCAAGCGACATCGGCGACTTCTTCCAATGGCTTCTCAAACTCGTAATGCTGACGACCGCGCACGCGCTTGCAGACGTGGCGCTCGCGGCCGCACCGTTTCTCCTGCTCGCCGATCCCAATGACGTGACCCAGGCAATCGCACCGCACGGCGACATCCGCGTTCAAGAGACCGAAAACCACCGTTTGCAGATCGAGACGTCGCGCTATCTCACGAATGCCGATATGATCGCGCACCTCAGAGCCGAAGCGTACGACCGCACGGACGAGATCGTTAACGATCAAGCGGAGGTCCGCGAGTGGTTGCTGCGCCGCTTGCAAGACATCGCCGTGCACGATTTCCGCGAATACAACGCGCGCCCGTATACGCGCTACAGTCTGCAGTCGATTTTAAACCTGTACGACTTCGCCGCGGAACACGGCGACGTCGCAATGGCCGCCGCCGCGCGCGACGTCCTCGATCTCTCCGAAGCGAAGTTCGCCGCCACCGCAAATCGCGGCCGGCGCACGGCACCCTTTCGCAGACGCAGTGAGTACGACGGTTACCTGACCGACGACGATCACAAGGCCACGGCCGACCTCTACAATATCAATACGGGCGGCGATCACGAAGTCGCGCGCGCGATGCTCTTGGCCGGCCAAACGCAGCTCGTACCGGATTACACGTTTCCGGTTGCCGTCACGCAAATGGTCGAAGCTGCGACCAGCTCCTACCGGTTGCCCGCGCCCGTGCTCGCCACGGCCGTCGAGCGCCGAGTCTTCTCGCAGAGCGTCGCGCACGCCGGGATCGAGCGCGTCTTTCAATCGCCCGCCTTCACGATCAGCGCGGGCGGTGTGCCGACCGGTCCCACGACGACGCTCTTAGGGCACTTCAGCACGAACGACGTCGGCGTTGCGATGCCGACGGTCATCATGCCGACGCAAGACGGCCTTCAGATTTGGGACACGTTGCGTTTCGACGGCGTCGGTACGGAAAGCGCTCGCGCCGCGAACACATGCGTCGCACCGGGCTTCGCCTGCGGCGTTAATCCGCAGATACCGCGCAAGTATCTCGCTTGCAGTCACGTGACGACCACGCTCGTCGAGACGCACGTTTTCATCGATTCCGGCCAATGTCCGGGGCCCGGCCCGACCTTCTACGTCGCTTCGCTACAGCGCGATTGCAACGGCGATTTCTGCAGGCGCGGTCTGCAATGGGGCTTCATGGAGATCGTCGAGGCGCCGTCGCCGCCGGTAGCGCACGCACCGCCCGCCGGACCGGTGCCTGCGGATCTCGCCTTCGACAATTTCCGAATGGCGCGCGAGCGAGCGTTCTTCACCGCGGAACCCGACGCGCACGGCAACGGCACCTACATCACCTCCGCCGGCCGGCGAATCGACTTCAACGTCGCGCAAGACGGCCCGACGGTGCGCGCGGTCGACGGCGTTGCGCCGGCCCGGGTAACTGCGGGCGACGTCATCGACGCGGACGGCAACGGCCGTGCCACCATCAAAGGCACGGGCGGTCCGGTCGTGATCGACTTCTCCGACTGGTCGAACCCGAAGCGCTCGCCGCCATGATGCCGGTGATGCGAATCGCGGTGGCGCTTTCGCTTGCGACCGGCCTGCTCGTCGCGCTCTGCGCGGCCGCGCGGGCCGATGCCTTGGTGACCGGCTGCGCGAGCGATACACAGCCCGGCGCGGGAACTAACCTCGCGCAGGCTCTCGCCGTGGGCGGTATCATCCGCTTCGCCTGTCCGGCGGGCACCTCGATCCGCGTTACCGGACGCTATAACCTCAAAAGCAGCACCACTCTCGAAGGCGGCGACACCGTAACGCTCGACGGCCAAGGAGCGGCCGGAACGTTCCTCTCCTCCACCGTTGCGAATAATGTCATTTTGCGACGGATCACCATACGCGGCTTCGCGAACGATCCGCGCAGACGGCTCGGGGAGTTGCCCGGTTCCGTGCTGCGGGCCGAGGGGCCGGCGGAACTCGATCGCGCGACGATCGAGGCGAACGACGCCCCGCTCCTGGTGCGAGGCCAAGCGACGATTACGGATTCCGCATTCGTCGCTAACGGCCGCGGGTACGCCGTCGTCACCGGCGATAAACCGGCGTACGTTACGCGCACCCGCTTCACCGGCAACCAAGCCGCGTTGCTCGTCAACGCGGGCTTGGTGGTCGATTGCGATTTCTCCGGGCAAGCGGAGGGCGCCGTGCGCGTGGGCGCAACGGCGGGACCGCTCGAGATTCGCCATTCGTCTTTTTCATCGACGCGCGGCGGTTCGGCGCTGGTCCTCTCCCAGCGCTCCGGAGCGGCCGGCTCGCAGACGATTACGGTGCGCGCGAACGTTTTCCAGAATAATGACGGCGGCCCGGGCGGCGGAGCCATCGACTTCGTCGATATCGCCCAGGAAGCGCGGGGGACCGCGGAAGCACCCGCCGTCATCAGCGCGCTCGCGGCGCTGCCGCCGGCGAATTTCAAATTCAGCTATAACACCTTCACGGGTAATCGCGGCGGCAGCGGCGGCGCGATTTCGGCGCAACTCGCGCACACGGGGGGATTGGTGTCGGTCGGCGACGTCTTCAACGGCAACACGGCCGCGGGCGACGGCGGAGCGATCGCCGTCTCGGGCGGCGCGTTACAACTGAGTCACAGCTTATTGAAAGCCAATAGCGCCGGCGCGCGCGGTGCGGCGCTCGCGATTGCGGCGGATGGGCAAGCGACCGTCGCGAACGCTCTCGTCATTTCGAATACGGGTCCCGCGGGCGTAATCTCCGGAACGGCCGTCACGCTTGCGAACGACACCATCGCGGACAACGCTGCGAGCGGTTTGTCGCTCGCCGGCGCCGGCACGCGGGTCGCGAACGTCATCCTCACGCGCAATCATCCAGCCGATTGTACGGGCGGTTCGCCCGGGATCTTTTCCGGCGCGAACTTGCAATCGGACGCGACGTGTCCCGGGGTAACCACGGGTGAGGCCGAGCTCGACGCATTTTACGTGCCGGTGGCCGGCAGTCCGGTGCTGCTCGCGGGCGATCGCAAGGTCTGTCGCGCGGATCCGGTCGACGGTTTCGACCTCGCCTTTCAAGAGCGCTTGGGCACGGGCTTCTGTGCGCTCGGAGCCTTCGAGCATCCGCCGCTACACAAGTTCACGACGTCGAAGACGGATCGGCGCGAAGCACATGCGACGGCGCAGGACGACTTCAAAGACGAAGACGGCTACCGGCCGCCACCCGAGCCGACGCCGTGAACGGCGCCGCGCTGCGGTGCGCTCCTTTCGTTCTGCTCGCGCTCTTCGCCCTACGCCCCGGCGGTGCGGACGCGGCGCCCATCGATACCGTCGTCGCAGCCTTCGCAGCCGAGGACGCGGCGCCGCTCGAGCGCGTACGGCTCTTCGTCGAACGGGCCGGCGTGGCGGATGTTTACTACGTCGATCGCATACGCCCGCGCCGGCTGCGCATGCTGAAGAATCCGCGTCAGGGCGGCCTCGAAGTGATCATCATCGACCGCTCGCAGTGGCTGCGCGGTCCGGCCGGCTGGGAAAAATCGCCGGCACCGGCCGGTTCCGTGGTGCCGTCGCTGGCGGGTCTCTTTCGCGCCGGTCTGACGGATGCGACCGAGCGCGCCGCACCAGGTGGCGGACGCGCGATCGAAGGTGCCCTCGCATGGTCGAACGGCGCCGCCTGCGAAGGTAAAGTTCTGTTACGAACGTCGGCCGGCGGCCGGCCGGCGCTACTGCGCTTCGAAGGCGCGTGTGACGGCCGGCCGAGCCGTTTCCGCGAAGCGTTTTCGTACGACGGCCCGCTCTCCATCGAGCCGCCGAAGTAAAGCCTAAGGCGCGTGCGGTCTCGAACGGCATTCCCCCGGCTGCGACCGGTGCGATGCTTACGTAGCTTCCTGCTCGACTCTCGTAGGACGGTCACGCAGAAACGGAACGACCGGATGCTTAACCCGCGGCGCTGAGATGGAGCTCGCCGTTCAAAAACGGTGCATCGCTTTCTAGTAGTAGGCCGGTGTTACACGAATGTTACCGCGAGACGCCGTTCGCGCCATGCCTGGAGCCGTGTGTTGCGGCAGGCACCTTATGCTAGGCGCGGTCTCGTCGCGTGTGGTTCTTCGCAAAGCTCTACGGGCGGCAGGTCGTATCGAAGGCAGTCGAACCGCGGGAACGCTAGTACCCGTACGGCAGACACGATCGCAAGCCGGACATCATCGCTCGGCGCCGACACTGTCGGCACTCGACGTGATGAGATGTCGAGCTATTTTCGTTCGTCGGCGTACCGTACCACCCGCCTAAGCTCCGCCATACCGACCTGCTAAACAACTTTCTCGGTCGAGCTGTCCGGAAGCGGCTTCGAGAAGACGCGTCCGGCCGAAGTACCTCCTTGCCGTATCCTTGAAGTAGCGCTTCAACGCAAAGCAGAAGGCAGGACCGATGAATGACGGAGCGCGGCCGAAGATTCTCGTGACGAACGACGACGGTTTCTTGAGCCCGGGTATCGTCGTGCTCGCGGATGCGCTCCGCAAGCTCGGTGACGTTACCGTCGTCGCACCGGACGAAGATAACAGCGGCGCGGGTCACCGGGTATCGATTAAAACTCCCGTCAGTGTTGCGGAAGTGCGGGGGCGCAACGTGCCCACCTTTCGCTGCTCGGGAACCCCCGCCGATTGCGTCGTCGTCGGAGCCTTCGACCTTTGCGGCGGTATGCCGTCGCTCGTCGTAAGCGGCATTAACCGCGGTGCCAACGTCGGCGACGACGTAAATTATTCCGGCACGGTCGCGGCGGCGCTAGAAGGAACGATCGTGGGCGTTCCGTCGCTGGCGGTCTCGCTCGCTTCGATGGCGGCGAAGGTGCGCGAGTACGCGTGGCAAACGGCGGCCGACGTCGCGGTGTCGCTCGGCCGTACGATCCTCACCGACGGCCTGCCGCGGCTGACGCTACTGAACGTAAACGTGCCCAACGTGCCGCCGAACGAATTACGCGGCACGCGCTGGGTGCGGCAAGGCCGCAAATCATACCACGACCGCGTCGAGCGCCGGTCCGATCCGCGCGGCGGGACCTACTATTGGCTTTGGGGTGCGTTCGATCCGGCCGACATCGTGGACGGAACCGACCTCGCCGCGGTGCGCGACGGTTACGTGACGATCACGCCGCTCTCCATCGACCGCACCAATCATGACGAACTCGGGCGGCGCTGGCGTGAAGAGAATGCCGGCGCCGGCTCACGTTAAGCGTTCCTGCGCGAGATCGAGATCGTGTTGAATGCCCCGAAATATTTCGTCGGGAATTTCGCCCGCGTCACGCAAGCGCCCGATCTCGCGCCGTTCTGCCGCGAGCGCTTCTTGCT
The DNA here is from genome assembly GCA_964250245.1 of uncultured bacterium. Lineage (GTDB taxonomy): Bacteria > Vulcanimicrobiota > Vulcanimicrobiia > Vulcanimicrobiales > Vulcanimicrobiaceae > CAXTIY01. The sequence continues at coordinate 8,437 of CAXUFI010000021.1, read as the reverse complement.
GCAGCCGATGGTCGGCGCGTATGTCGGCCTCGTCGATCGTTCCGTCGAGGTGGCCGAGCAGGTGTGCGATACGGTACTCGTACTCGCCCAGAAGCCGGCTCTCGACTTCCCATTCCTCGGTCGATTCGAAGGAAGTTTCCAACGCTTTTATCCCGGAGATGCCTGCCCGCAGCGCCGCGACGCGCACTTCGATCTCGCGCCCCTTGAGATCGTCGCCGTCGATTTGCAACCAGTTCAGCAGCGGAATCAGCGAGAGCCCTTGCAACACGAGAGTCGAGAAGATAACGCAGAACGTTATGAATACGATCTCGCTGCGTCCCGGGAAGGGCCGGCCGGCGTTCGTCGTTAGCGGAATGGCGAGCGCGGCAGCGAGCGAGACGATGCCGCGCATGCCGCTCCACGACATGACGAAAATGAACTTCCAGCTCGGGCTGCCTTCGTTGCGGTTGATGCTTTTCCAGATAAGCCTCGGCAAGTAGGTGGCCGGGTAGACCCACGCGATCCGCACGACGATCACCAGCGCGCTGATGATCAAACCGATCCAGAGTTCCCGTCGCGCGAACGACGGGTCGTGCACGACCGACCGCAATTCGAAACCGATCAGTAAGAAAACGAAACCGTTGAGCACGAAGATGAGAAGTTCCCAAACGGCGTACGAGACGATCCGTCCTTCGGCGGTGAAAATTTTGCCCGACTGACGGCTGACGAACACCCCGGCCGTGACCGTCGCCAGCACGCCCGATACTTGTAAGGCATTGCCTAAAATGTAAATCGTGTACGGCACGATCAGTTGGATAGCGGTGTCGATGAGGTGATCGGAGAGCTCGAACTTGCGCAACAGGCGCACGACGGTGACGATCACGTAGCCGGAAGCGATTCCGAGCGCGATGCCGCCGACCGCGACGCCGACGAAGGCGGCGCTCGCCTGCGCGAACGAGAATGCTCCGGTGAGCGCGGCCGCGATGCCGAAGCGGTAGATGACGAGAGCGGTCGCGTCGTTGACCAGCCCCTCGCCGTCGAGGATCGCTAGGATGCGCCGCGGCACCGAAAATCTCTCGAATACGGCGCTCGCGGCAACCGCGTCGGGCGGCGAAACGACGGCGCCCAGCACGAAGGCGCTCGCCCAGCCGATTTGCGGCATGAGCGCGTGCGCGACCACCCCGACGGCGCTCGTCGTCGCAACCACGAGGCCGATCGCGAGTAAGCCGATCGGTCGCAGATTATCTTTAAACGTCTGCCAATCGGTGAGCCAGCCGCCCGAATAGAGAAGCGGCGGTAAGAAGATGAGAAAGACGAGGTTGGGGTCGAGTTCGAGCGGCGGGATTGCGGGCGCGAAGGCTAGGCACGAGCCGCCGACGACGAACGCGATCGGGTACGGAATCGAGTAGCGTTTGGCGAAGATGGCGACGCCGACGATGGCGGCCAACATCACGAAGACGAGGTTCGAACTCTGCACGCCCGCGCAGTTCACCCGCCGCGCTACGTAAGCCCTCGGGACCGCGAGCGCCCCCCGGCACTCCCGATGACGCGGCGACCGCGGGTCGCTACCCGAGCAGCTCGAAATTATCCTTACCGATGGTGAGGGAGACGAAATGTCGATCGTTCACGAGATCCTACTCCCCGAGGCCAAGCCCGCGTACGAATGGATCTTGGGCGGAGCGGTGCAAAAGGCGAGCCCGTCGCGGGCGCACAGTCAACTGCAACGTATCATCACGCAGAAGCTCGCCGCCTGGGCCGCCGGGCGGGGAGATGCCGGACCGGAATGGCGCTTTCGTCTGCTACCCGCGGAGTCGCTGGAGCGGCGGCCGCTCGTGCCCGACGTCGCCTAATATCTCGCGCGAGCGCCTCGCGCCGCTCTCCGACGAAGAGATCGAAGTGCCGACGGTGGCGCCCGAACTGGTCGTGGAGATCGTGTCGCCCGACGATCGGGAGAAATTCAGCGCTGCAAAGCGCGAGGTCTATTTGGCCGCCGGAGTCCGGGTGGTCATCGAGGTCGATCCGTCGAGCAAAGCGTTCCTCAGCTATGGGCCGGGCGGCGATTCCTTTCGGACCGGCCTCGGCGAGTCGTGGGAGCACCCGGAATTTCCCGGGCTGCAATTCGTATTGGATGAGATCTTTGCCATCTTATCCCGGAGTCGCTGAGCGTCGCCACCGTTTGAGCTTCTGCCGGGTTGTGGTAGTATAGACGTTGCCGGCTCAGGCCGGCTCGTTCTAGTGCAAACGGCACTCGCGGGGCTGAGCAGCTTCGACGGGTCGGTCCGTGGGCAGTGTAAGCAGGCGGAGTTGCGAGCCCTCCTTAAACGATCGCAACGCGTACACACGCGAACAACAACTACGCACTCGCTGCCTAATTTAGGTTAGCGACGGTTCGTGAGGGGTCGCCGGAGCCGCCTCACGCACCGTCAACAAGTCCGGCTAGGATGGGAAGTACGCTCTGCGAACCGTCCGAAATTCAGGGAGCTGCCGCCGCCGTAAGTTCGGTTTCGAGACGCACGACGGCCTAAGACAAAATCGAAACTAAGCCTGAAGAAAGTACTGGTCCGGCGATTCGGACTCGGGGGGCGGTTCCCCGACAGCTCCACCACTTCTGCAAAGCACGACTGCCTCCGGGCGATTGTGCTTCTTGCTTTCGATGTCGCAGCCCGTCCTCAAGAACCGTCTTTAGCTTCGGTTCTGCTCAGGCGGCTGCGTCGAGCAGACGTGCCGGCGAGACGATCGACGTTACCGGTACGAATTTTACGGCAGGCGAACCTTTCCGGCGTTCCGCTCATACAAAAACAGCTTTACGTAGAGACGGCACCCCCTTTAGCGCTACTCGGCGAGAGCGCGCGATTGCCGCCGGCCCGCGACGGCTCGACCTCTACGCTCCCTGCGCGGCGAGCACCGCGCGTACGATGGCGAGAAAGCCTTCGGCTCGCCAGGCGGCCCGTCCGATGAAGAGGCCGTCGACGTGCGGCTGGGCCGCGAGCGCGACGCAATTTTCGCGATCGACGCTGCCGCCGTAAAGCACGCGGACGTCACAGCCCGTCGCCGCGTGCAGCGACGCCTTGATCCGGGCGTGTTGTTCGTTCGCGAAGGCGGGGTCGGCCGCGGTGCCGCCTTCGCCGATCGACCAAACGGGTTCGTACGCGATCGCGACCCGGCGCGCTTCGTCGCGAGCGACGCGGGATACGGCTGCCCGGACTTGGCGGTCGAGAACGGCGCCCGTCCGGCCCTGTTCGAAATCGCTGCGCGAATCGCCGACGCAGATCAGCGGCGTCAAGCCGTGGCGTAGCGCCGCCGCCGCTTTCAGCGCCACGGTACCGTCGGTTTCGCCGAAATGCTCGCGCCGTTCGCTATGGCCGATCTCGGCGAGGCTCGCGCCGCAATCGGCCGCCATCGCTGCCGAAATCTCACCGGTCCAGGCGCCGGCCTCGGCCCAATGCACGTTTTGCACGCCGACCGTAATTCGCGTGGGAGCCAACTGTTCGGCGACGTCGGCGACCGCAGTAAAGGGCGGAATAACGAAGAGCTCGACGGCGTCGCTTTGCGCGAACTCCGAAGCCGCTAAAGCCTGCGCGAAACCTTTGGCCTCGCCGCGGAGCTTATTCATTTTCCAACTCGTGCCGATCCATAGCGTGCTCAACGGCGGCGCGCCAGGCGTTCCGCTCGATCGTGACGGAATGTAGCGAGCAGCATGGACTTCAAGCAGGCTCGGCTTTTCCCGTCGGCCGTTACGATTCCGGTCGGCACCTCGCGAGCAAGCAGTGCGCATCCCGCTTTCGCACGGACGAAGGCGTTTTTATGAGCGTCCGCTCCGGTTCGGCCGGCGCGGTCCGCAAACCCGACCGCCGCATGCTCATCGTGTGGCTCGCACTCGCGCTCGTACTCGTGGCGATGGCGCTCAGTACGAAGGTCGTCCGCATCGGTTCCGGCTCCGCCCTCGCGCCCGGAGCCTTTTCCGCCGCCGACTATGGCGTCGCGGAATTCCCGAAGGTGCAGGCGGCGGTCGAACGGCGCGCCGGCGACGCGCCGGCGGGCGCCCCGGGGGGGGGCCCGGACCCCGGCGCGGGCCGCCAAGAACAGCGCGGCGGCCACCAAGCAGTACGGCGTCGCGGCGAGCGCCGGACCGGAGATGGCCGTAAAATTTACTGGTGTCGTCGGGAAGGGCGATTTCGGCACCTACGACGTGAGAGTCGCGGGGCTCCCGAAATCGCTGACCGTTCACGTGCAAACCGGGCCCGCCATCATCGGCACCGATCTGCGCGATGCGACGGGCACGATTAACTTCGGGCAATTCACCAACCAGATCGAATACCAAAACGCCGCTGCGGCCCTCAACAAACAGATGAAGAAGGACGTTCTCGCGAAGCTCGATACGAGCAATCTCACGGGAAAGCGCATTGCGGTCGTCGGCGTCTTCCAACTCACCGATCCGAGCAGCTGGCTGGTTACGCCCGTGAAGCTGGACGTTCGATGAGCGACGTCGTCCTCGCGGCGCGCGATATCGTTAAAACCTACGGCAGCACGCAGGCGCTCAAAGGCGTCAACTTCGATATTCATCGCGGCAGCGTCACGACGCTCTTCGGGGAAAACGGCGCGGGCAAATCGACGCTGATGAAGATCCTCTCCGGCGTCGAAACGCCGACGTCCGGCACGATCGAACTCGACGGCCGCGTCGTGAACTTCGCGTCGGCTTCCGATGCGCGCGACTGCGGCGTCTCGATCATCCACCAAGAGTTGAGCCTCGCTCCGAATTTAAGCGTGACCGACAATATCTTCATGGGGCGCGAGTTGCGAACGCGGACGGGAGTCGACTTCGCCGAGGAAGCGCGTCAGGTTCGCGCCTTGATGACCGATCTCGAGGAAGAGATCGAGCCCGCCACGCTCGTCGAAGAATTGCGCCTGGGTCAGCAGCAGATTGTCGAGATCGCGCGCGCGCTCTCCGTGAATTCGCGAATCCTAATTATGGACGAGCCGACGTCCGCGCTGAGCGCGTCGGAAGTCGAGGTGCTCTTTAAAGTCATCCGCGATCTGACACGGCGCGGCGTCTCGATCGTTTACATCTCGCACCATCTCGAGGAGGCGTTGCAGATTACGGATCACGCCGTGGTGCTGCGCGACGGCGCGATCACGGCGACCGCCGAGGTTCAAGACATCGACCTCGCATGGATCGTACGCAACATGGTCGGCGAGAACTTCGACCTCGGTTCTCCGCCCGCCGGGTACGCGTTCGGCGAGGTCGCGCTCTCGATCGTCGACGTCAGCGTGGCCGACGCGGCGAACCCCGCTACTTCGGTGGTCGACCACTTCTCGCTCGACGTTCGCGCGGGCGAGATCGTTTGCATCTATGGTCTTATGGGCGCGGGCCGCACGGAGTTGCTCGAGTGCGTCGCGGGGCGCGTGCCGCTATCGGGCGGCCGCGTGTCGTTAGAGGGAAACGACGTTTCGCGGCTGAGCATCGCCGAGCGAATCGCGAGCGGGCTCGTCCTCGTGCCGGAGGACCGGCAGCGCGACGGGCTCGTTCAAACCATGTCCGTCGGCGCGAACCTCTCGCTGCCGAGCATTTACAACTTCGCAAAGTGGGCGCTGCTCTCGGCTCCCCGCGAGCGTGCGATGGTCGACGACTCGATACGCAGCGTCCATGTGAAAACGGCGGGCGGCGACGCGCCGATCGGCTCGCTGTCGGGCGGTAACCAGCAGAAGGTCGTCATCGGGAAGATGCTGATGACGAACCCCAAGGTGATCTTGCTCGACGAGCCGAGCCGAGGTATCGACGTCGGAGCGAAGGCCGAGGTTTTTCGGCTCCTTAGCGAACGAGCTGCCCGAGGGCTCGCCGTCCTGTTCTCGACGTCGGAGCTCGGCGAGTGTCTGAGCATCGCGCACCGGATCGTCGTCATGCGCCGCGGCAGCATCTCGGCGCAGTTCGGCTCCGACGTCACGAAGGAGAAGATCATGGCTGCTTCGGGCGAAGCCGTAATCGCCTAGCCGACGACAGGAGGATTGAAGCAGCGATGATCGAGGCCGGACCAAAACGTGCGAGCCCCGGCTTCCTCAGCAACGGCCTGGATATCGGCAGACTGTTGCTCGAGGGGCGGGCGTTCTTCGCGCTCATCGCGATCGTCATCGTCTTTTCGTTGCTTTCGCCGTACTATTTTACGGTCGGCAATCTGCTCGTCATGGCGTCGCACGTCGCGCTCTTCGCGATTCTCGCGATCGGGATGCTGCTCGTCATCCTCAACGGCGGCATCGATCTGTCCGTCGGCTCCACGCTCGGACTCGCGGGCGTCTTTGCGGGCTTCCTCATGCAGGGCGTCACGTTGAACGCGCTCGGCGTCGTCCTCTATCCGCCGGTGTGGGTCGTCGCCGTGCTGACCTGCGTGCTCGGCGCCTTCATCGGGTTCTTCAACGGCATCTTAATCGCGCGCTTAAAGGTGCCGGCGTTCGTCGCCACGCTCGGCGTCATGTATATGGTGCGCGGCATCGCGCTTCTTATTACCAACGGCCTGACGTACAATAGTCTCGGAGGGCGCGCGGAACTCGGTAATACCGGGTTCGATTGGCTCGGTTTCAATCGTTTGCTCGGCGTGCCGATCGGCGTGGTGGTGATGGTGGTCATCGCACTCATCGGTGTCCTCGTTCTGCGGCGAACGGCGTACGGGCGTTGGCTGTATGCCTCCGGCGGTAACGAGCGCGCCGCCGAACTCTCCGGCGTGCCGGTCAAAGCCGTTCAAATCTCGGTATACATGCTCTCGGGGATCTGCGCGGCCGCGGCCGGCCTCATCCTCTCCTCGCAATTAACCTCCGCCGGTCCGACGGCCGGCGTTTCGTACGAACTCACGGCGATCGCCGCCGTCGTCATCGGCGGCGCGGCGCTGACCGGCGGCCGCGGCACGATCCGCGGGACGCTGCTCGGCGCCTTCGTCATCGGGTTCCTCTCCGACGGGCTCGTGATCATCGGCATCTCCTCGTATTGGCAGACGGTCTTTACCGGAGCCGTCATCGTGTTCGCCGTGCTCCTCAACGCCGTGCAGTATCGCCGCCGCGTGAAGCCGCCGGCCTCGACGGCGGGTCCGCCCGTGTCGCAGCGCGGAGGGAACGCCGCCGCGGCGTAGCGCGTTTGCAGTAAGACCGCTCAATCGTTCACAACTTGAAGAATGGAAGTTTTATGAATCGTACGTCAGCTTATCTAACGTTTGCTGCTCTCGCGCTGGCCGTTCCGGCTCTCGTCGGCTCCGGGGCGCCGGCCTCGGCCGCCGGCTCCAAGGGCGGTCTCATATCGATCATCGTTAACGACCCGTCGAATCCGTATTGGCTCACGGAAGGTAAAGTCGCCTCGGCGGAGGCGCAGAAGCTCGGTTATAAAGCCAATGTCGGCGCCTCGAAAGGCGACACGAATACCGAGAGCAATTTGATCGACACGGCCATTACCAACAAGTCGGTGGCGATCATTCTCGACCCGGCGAACGCCAGCGGTTCGATCGGTGCGGTTAAGAAGGCGATCGCCGCCAAGATTCCCGTGATCCTCGTCAACGCCGAGATCAATCAAGAGGGATTGGCGAAGGCGCAGCTCGTGTCCAATAACGCGCAGGGCGCGGCGCTCGGCGCGCAACAGTGGGTCAAGAGCGTCGGGCAGAAGGGCAACTACGTCGAACTGCTCGGCGCGCCGTCGGATAACAACGCCGCGACGCGCTCCAACGGCTACGAGACGGTGCTCAGCCAAATCGACGGCCTTAAGAAAACCGATTCCGAAGTCGCCAATTGGAACCGCACGCAAGGTCACGACAAGATGCAGAGCATGCTGCAAGCGCATCCCGACATCGTCGGCGTCATCAGCGGCAACGACGAGATGGCGCTCGGCGCGATCGCCGCGTTGAAGACTGCGGGTAAGCTCTCGAGCGTAAAGGTCGGCGGCTTCGACGGTTCCCCCGATGCCGTCGCGGCGATCAAGGCAGGCGATCTACAGTATACCGTGCTGCAGCCCGTAGCCGTATTCTCCGCTAAGGCGGTCGAGGAAGCCGACTCGTTCATCAAGAGCGGTAAGACGGGCGCGGCGAGCGAGAAGCAATTATTCGACTGCGTGCTGATTACGAAATCCAACATCTCGCATTACACCGCGCCGTTCACGCTCGGCAAGTGATGCGGAGGCGAACGGCGCACGAGTGGCGCGCCGTTCGCCGTGACGGCGCTTAGAGAGCATCGGTATCACGATTGCTGCTCGGAATCGATTGCGGAAATTCGGTCGTCAAAGCCGTTCTCTTCCGGCACGACGGCACGACCGTGGCGGCTGCGAAGCGGCGTACGGACCCGCTGCAACTCGCGCCCGGCTGGGTCGAGCACGATATGAAACGCCTGTGGCACAGCACGTGTGCGGTCATACCCGAAGCGCGCGCCGCCGTTCCAGCGCCGGCGCCGGCGATCGAGGCGGTCGGCGTGACCGGCCACGGCGACGGGTTAT
>CAXUFI010000020.1:0-18922 GCA_964250245.1 uncultured bacterium | reverse complement strand
CCCGCCCAGAGGGCCTGGAACCCGGCGCCCTGGAGCCTGGCGACGCCCTCGGTCGCGAACGCCCGCCTCGCCTCATCCTTCGGCATCGTCGGGTGCCTCCTCGGGCGGGCCCGCCGGCCCCACCTCCCGCGCCCGCCCGCCCCCCGCGGGGGCGGCAACGCGCAGAAAGTCATCCTCGCGCGCGAGATCGACGGCGATGCCAAGCTGATCGTCGCGGCGCAACCGACCCGCGGGCTCGATATCGAAGCGACCGCGTTCGTGTGGCGGGCGTTGCGCGACGCGCGGGATCGCGGCTGCGGGGTGCTCCTGATCTCCTCGGATCTCGACGAGCTCTTCGACATCTGCGGCCGGATCGTCGTCCTGCTCTCGGGCCGCATCGCGGGCACGTTCGGGCCGCCGTACGATCTGCAGGCGATCGGCACGGCGATGACGGGAGCCGATCGTTGAGCGCTCTCGGGCGGGTCGCGCGCGCGCTCGCGTTCGTCGTGGTCGCACTCGTGCTGTGCGGCGCGAGCTTCGCGCTCGCGGGCTACTCCGCGACCGGGATGTTCGTCAGCATCGCGCAGGGTGCGCTGCTCTCGCCGCACGCGCTCGTGCACACGCTGCGCTGGACGATACCGCTCTTCGTTACCGCGCTCGGCGTGTTGATAACGTTCCGGTTCGGCTATTTCAACATCGGCGCGCAGGGCCAATTCTATCTCGGTTCGATCGCGGCCGCATGCGTCGCCGAGTCGCTGGGAGCCGGTCCGGCGCCGCTCGTCGTTCCGCTCGTGATCCTCGCCGGCGTCGCCGGCGGCGCGGCCTGGGCGCTGCTGCCGGGCCTGCTCCGCGTACGCTCGGGGACGGACGAAGTGATCACGACGCTCATGGGCAACTTCATCGCCGCGCTCGTCCTGGTCTACGTTGCGTCCGGGCCGCTCAAGGATCCCGCGGGGACGGGACAAGTCGCCGCCGGCCGTCCGGTCGCGGCGGCGCTGCGCATCACGTCTTCGAACGGCGTGTCGCCGGGGATCGTCGCGGTCGCCGCATTCGCCGGGTTGCTCTTGTGGCTGATCGTCGATCGCACGGCGTTCGGCGTGCTCGGCAGTCTCGCGGGCCGCAACCCCATCATGGCGCGCTGGCAAGGGGCCCGCTCGGGAACGATCGCGCTCGCCGCCTTTCTCATCGGCGGCGGCCTCGCCGGGCTCGCGGGCGCACTCGAACTCCTGGGACCGAGCGGCCGTCTCGTCAGCGGCTCCGCTCCGACGCTCGGTTTCGGCGCCGTGTTGATCGCGCTCGTCGCCGGTCTCTCGGTCCCGGCGACGGCCGTCGTGTCGCTGTTCTTCGGCGGCCTCGCCGCGGCGAGTCTCTATCTTCCGGTCATCGCGGGCTTACCGTCGGCCGCGATCGATATCATCAACGCGGCGATCACGCTCGTCATCACGGCCCGCGCCTGGCCGCGCCGGCGCGCGCGGGCGGCCGTTTGATCGAAGCGTTCGTCGGGATCGCACAAGCGGCGACGCCGCTCATCTACGTTACGCTCGCCGGGGTGCTCGCGCAGCGCTCGGGCATACCGCACCTCGGACTCGAGGGCTTGATGATCGCGGGGGCGTGCGCGGCCGTCGTGGGAACGAAGCAGTCTTCGTCGCTCGGTGCGGGGCTCGCCATCGCAGTCGCCGTTTGCGTGCTCGGCTCCGCACTGCTCTGGTTCGTCATCGAGCGGCTACGCGCGAACCCGGTGATCGCCGGGCTCGGGCTCACCGGGCTCGGTATCGGCGGGAGCGACCTCGCAATTCAATCGCTCTACGGCAGCGAAGGCGCGATCCGGGCGCCCGCCGCGCTGCCGCACCTCGGCAACTGGGCCGGCGATTTCACGGGCGTCTCGGCGCTCGCGATCGCGCTGCCGTTCACCGTCGCGGCGCTCTGGGTGCTGTTGCGCCGCACGCGTTTCGGGCTACGGCTGGCCGCGAGCGGCGAGCACCCCTTCGCCGCGCGCAGCGTCGGCGCGGTTCCGAGCCGGATGCGGTTGATCGCGCTGACACTCGGCGGCGTTTTGTGCGCGCTCGGGGGCGCGGAACTCGCGCTCGGAAGTCTCGGCATTTTCAGCATCGGCATGACGGCCGGCCGCGGCTTCATGGCCTTCGCGGCCGTGACGTTCGGGGCGGCCGATCCGCTCGGCGCGTCGGCCGCTGCAACGTTTTTCGCACTCGCCGAATACCTCGGCATCAAGGCTCAACTGACGTTCGGTAAGGCGGCGCCGCCCGAACTGCTGCTGAGTCTGCCGTATCTCGCGACGATCGCCGGCGTCTGGCTAAGCAGCCGTTTGCGCGGCGGCGCCGATCCGGCCGCTGCCGTCTCCGAATTGCGCGAGCACTAACCCGGCAGGCAATTGCTCGACAAGCGCGTGTAGAGCGACGCACGCAAACGGATTGACGTCTTTTCGAATCGACGTTCTCTACTCGCTGCCTTAATGTACGATTAGACCGCGAGACTTGGGGAACGCTACCGTCACCGAATTTTCTATGAGAGCGATAGGAGAGTCATGGCAGAGATTACCGATTTCGGCACCTTCGGACGTTATCAGGAAACTCCGATCAAAGACATGACGCCTGCGATGAAAGATGCATACGACTTTACGATGAAGCTTCGTGGCGTCGTACCCGGTCCGCATAAAATTTGGTTAGCGAATCCGACGTTGTCGAAAACCATCGTCCCGACCGGATACTACTACCAAAAAGAGTCTACGCTGACTAAGGCCGAGATCGAGATCGTCACGAACGTCATCAACGGCCAGTGGCGTGCAGCGTACGGCAATTACGAACACGAGCAGATCGGCGAAAAACAAGGCCATCTGGAACCCAAGAATGTCGAGGCTCTCATCGCAGGCTTGTCGACGTCCTTCGCCGATCCGCGAGAACAATCGATCTACGAACTCGCCTCCGCTCTTGCCGAGCACCGCGTCGTCCCCACCGGCTTATATAAGCGGTGTAAGGAACTGCTCGGCGACGCAGGCATCGTGGACGTGACCGTGCTGATGGGCTGGTTCACCATGGTTTCGCTAACGTTGATGGCGTTCGATGTGCCCGCCAACGCCGTCGGCCTCGATCAGTAAGCGGATCGTTATGGCCGAGCAACACCAAGAACTCGGCGGCCGAATCAAGCTCTCGGAGCCGGCCGAACTCACTTCGAGTCAGCGAAACCTTTACGACGCGATCGATAAGCACATGGTCCCGTGGGCGCAAGCTTCGGGGTTCGTGCCGAAACTCGACGACGGCCGCCTGATCGGACCGTTCAACATCGTGCTGCAAAGCCCGGAGATCGGCGCGGCGTTCGTGCAGTTGCAAGGGGTCGAGGGACGAAGCACGAGCCTTGACGAGCGGGTCCGGCAGGTGGTGATCCTTACGATGGGTACCGTCTGGAACTCAGCTTACGAGTTGTATGCGCACGCTGCCGTTTCGCGCAAAGCCGGGCTGCCGGATGAGGCCATCGCGGCGCTTCGCAATGGGGACGTTTCATCCACCCTGAGCCAGAAAGAAAAGCTGGCGCATCAGTTTACGAAACAACTAGCGGTCGAGCGCACGGTTTCGCAGGAGCTATTCGACCGTGCCGAGATCGCGTTCGGAGTTCGCGGGATCGTCGACATACTCGTCCTCGCCGGCTGTTACGGGATCGTGTGCTCGCTGCTCAATACGTTCGATGTTCCAGCTCCCGTAAGTTAAATCGCGAACGGCAGGCGTTACGCTCCGGCCAAACCGTTCGGTTCATACGCTGTCTTAAGGAGGCGAAGCGATGTCGCACAATAAGGCTCCACGAGCCCGGCTCACGACCATAGCGGAATTTCCGACGCAATATTTTCTGGAGAACCTTGCAGTCCGGGAAGACAACTCCGTTTTGGTACAAGTCAACAATAAGAAGGAGTTATGGTACGTCCCGCCCGTGGACGGCGATCGGCTCGTCAGGCCGGTTCACCTTCACACCTACCAAGAGAATGCGCTCGGCCTGGTCGAAATCGAACCGGACGTTTTTCTCTTGCTGTCGGGCAACTTCTACACGACGCATGAATCGTATCTGCATCGGCTCGACCTACGGCGTTGGCAGCCGGGGCAGCCGATCGCACCGGAGTTCTACTGTCGATTGCCGGAGCGTGCGCGAGGGATAAACGGAGCCTGCCTGCTCGCGCCGGGGGTGATGCTTATTGCGGACTCGCTCGCCGGTCTCATCTGGCGGGTGGATCTGCCGGCGCAAAGCGGTGAGCCGGCCTTCCACGTCTGGCTGGAGCACGACAGCATGGCCTACTTTCCGGGCTCGATGAAGCCGGAGCAGCCGGGCGTTAACGGCGTCCGGTATGCCGCGAAGACCGGCTATCTCTACTACACGGCCACGGCGAAGAAGCTCTTCATGCGGGTCAAAGTCGATCCCGAGAGCCTCGAGCCCGCTGCGACCCCGGAAGTCGTGGTGGCCGGTAGAATGGGAGACGATTTTTTAATCGATGAGGAGGCCGAAGTCGTCTATCTCACGACCCACCGGCAGAACACCATCGATGTCGTCTCTATGAACCCGGGACTGAACAGCGGCTTCACCCAAAGCGTCGCGGGCGACCCCTACGATGAGGAGATCATCGGACCCTCCGCGGGCGCCTGGAGACGCGGGCCCGGAGACTTGGGCAGGGTCGCCTACTTCACGACGGACGGCGGTACCGCGTCCCCGCCGCCGGATGGACCCCAGCCGGCAAAGCTCTTGCGCGTGGAGTTTGCGCCGCTTAAAGACGGCTTCCCGAAGTAGGCGCGAGACCCGCACGCCGTCGCAATTATAAGCCGAGAACGATAAGTTCGGCCGGGGCCGTGCTCCTTGCGGTGCCCCACGAGGCCGAGCGCAAGCCCGCCGCTACCGCGATGAACTGTTTCCCCGCATCCTCGTACGTGATTACGCCGCCGCCGACCGGCGCGTTCAAGGCGATTTTCTTCAGTACGGCGCCGCTGCTCTCATCGAAGGCGTAGAAATTGCCGGCGAGATCGCCCGTGAAGACGAGACCGCCCGCGGTCGCGGTGACAGCGGCGACGATCGGCGTCGGCGTCGTATAGCTCCACTTTACGGTGCCGGCGGCAATGTCGAGGGCCGTTACGTGTCCGACCGCTTTCGTATCCGATTGTCCGTACGAATCTGCCGATCCCAGCCACGACTCACCGGGTGTGTAGACCGGCGGCGCGGTCGCGAGTTCGAGCGTCGTACACCAGTCGACGCTGCCGACGTAGGCGTACCCGGTGCGCGGCGAGGCCGACACGCCGTTCCAGACGATGCCGCCTTTGGTACCCGGGCAGAAGTGCGTCCCGGCGGGGACGATCGGCGCCGTGGTATTCGAAGCGGTCGTGACCAGCGTCTTCCAATTCGTCCGTCCGGTAATCGTATCGACGGCGCGGACGTAACCATCCTTCGCGCCGACGACCGCGAGCGGATCGGCCTTGCCGAGCTTCACGAGAGCGGGCGTGGCGCCCAGATCCCAATCGTGAACGTCGTGCGGGATGAGTTGGTAGGCCGTGTGAACGCTGCCGTTGACGGCGTCGTAAACGATGACCGAATCGCTGCCGAGGTTGATGCCGCTACGATCCGCGCCGTAGAAATCGGCCCCGGGATTCCCGGCGGATACGTAAAGCAGATTCGAGGCCGTGTCGAGCGTGTACGACGTCCACGTGGTGCCGCCGGCGATCCGCGTCGCCCCCTTCCATGATTGGGCGGCGGCCGATCCGAGATTCGGCACCGTCTGCGCCGTCCACAGCGTGGCTCCCGTGGTGGCGTTGAGCGCCAGGACGTGGCCCGCTTCGCCGATGTCGCCGCCCGCCGTACCGATGAAGAGCCGGCCGCCCGAGACGATGGGCGCCGCGTTAAAGTACGCGTGACTACCCTTCGCGATCGCGTCGACGTTCCACACGACGGCGCCCGTGCGCGCGTTCAACGCGACGACGTGACCGTCCGCGAAGCCGCGATAGATCAGCCCGTTCGCATACGCCGCGCCCCGGTTCGTGCCGCCGTACCCGCCGGCCGGTAACGAATACGTCGTGGTCCACAATTTCGCGCACGTCGCGCCGTCGACCGCATACGTGCTCGTCAGGGAAGTCGCATAAAGTACGCCGCCGACGGCGAGCGGACCGCTTTGAAAATCGTTCACGCTGCCGAACGACGCCGTACAGATAACGTGTAAACTGCCCACGTTCTTCTTAGCGACCAGAGCCGGGGTTGCGTAGCGATTCGAGCCGAGGTCGTTATTGAAGCTCGGCCAATCGACGGACGCACCCGACTGCGGGTGCGTTGCCGCTAGCGCTTCCGCCGCTAAGATCACGTACGAACAGAAGAGGCCGCCGGCTACGGCGGAGCGTCGACGCACGATCGAACCTCGCTTTCGATTCTTGCGAAGCCTCTCTCTTCGCGAACTTCCTGACGCTCGACCCGCTCCGCAGACTCTGCTGCGGTTAGGATACCTTGGCAAATCCATCCCGGCCGCGATCGCAAGGACCGGCGCGCGACCGGCGAATGAGTGCCGGGCCCGCCGCGCACGCTTTCGTTCCGAAGCAAAGGTCCGCCGATGCCTTCCACAAGTCCCCGCTTAGATGGTATGGTGGTTCTCGTAACGGGCGCAAGTTCTGGTATCGGGCGAGGCGTCGCCGATTATCTCGGTAACGTCGGCGCGCGGGTCGCCATAAACTATCATTCACAACGCGAACCCGCGGAGGAACTCGCCGAGGAGTTGCGCGGAAAGGGCGGTTCCGCGGTCGCGCTGGGAGCCGACGTGTCGCGCGAAAGCGACGTCGCGCAATTGTTCGAGGCGACGATTAAAGAATTCGGCCGGCTCGACGTTCTGGTCGCGAACTCCGGGGTGCAGAAAGACGCACCCGTCGCGGACATGACGCTCGACGATTGGAAAGCCGTCATCGACGTCGATCTCACCGGGCAATTCCTCTGTTGCCGCCAAGCGGTCCGTCAATTTCGAGCCCAAGCCGAGGCGGGGCGGCCTTCACGTGCGGCCGGGTCGATCGTTTCGATCACCTCCGTGCACGACCGCATCCCCTGGGCGGGCCACATCAATTACGCTGCGTCGAAGGGCGGCGCGCGGATGTTCGTGGAGACCCTCGCGCAAGAAGTCGCAGCAGACGGCATCCGGGTTAACGCCGTTGCTCCCGGCGCGATTCGTACCCCGATCAATCGTGAGGCATGGGACGATAAGGCGGCGCTCGACGAATTGTTGAAGCTGATACCGTACGGCCGCATCGGTGAGCCCGAAGATGTGGCGCGGGCGGTTGCCTGGCTCGCCTCGGACGAAGCGGATTACATTACCGGCGTGACCCTGTACGTGGACGGCGGAATGATGCTGTATCCAAGCTTCCGGGACAATGGCTGATCCGGAGGCAGCGCGACCCGCCACCGTTCGTACGATCGGCGAACACGGCATCATCGGCGACCTCAATACGGCGGCGCTCGTCGCTATCGACGGCACCGTCGATTATATGTGCTGGCCCAATCTCGACAGCCCGACGGTCTTCGCGGGCTTGCTCGATGCCGGGGAGGGTGGCGTCTTCGAGTTGCGGCCCGAGTTCGCGGGCGCGCGCACGCTGCAGCTCTACCTGCCCGATACCAACGTCCTCGTAACGCGTTGGCTTTGCGAACAGGCTAGCGCGGAGGTGATCGATCTGATGCCGCATCCCGATGCTGCGAGTATCTCCGCGGCCGCGCTCGTCCGGCGCGCGCGCGTCACCCGCGGCACGGTCCGCTTTACGCTGCGTTGCCGTCCGCGCTTCGCCTACGCTCGCGTAACGCCGGCCGTTCGCGCCGCTGCGGACGGGATCGTGTTTGAGGCGCAAGGCTCGGCGACGTTACGACTGAGCGGTCCCGTGGCTTTCCAGACGTCGCCGGGAGAAGCTGTCGCGCGTTTCGAGCTCGAGAGCGGAGCAGAGGCGACCTTTCTGCTGATGGACGCTACCGCGGAGTTGCCGTCCGGCGAGGCGGTGGAGCGGGCCATCGACGACACCGTCTTGACGTGGCGAACGTGGGCCAAGGCTTCAACGTATCGGGGTCGCTGGCAAGAGAGCGTTACGCGCTCCGCGCTCGCCATGCGGCTGCTGACGTCGCAGCGGCACGGCTCGATCGCCGCAGCGGCTACGTTCGGTTTGCCGGAAGCCGTCGGCGAGGGTCGCAATTGGGATTATCGCGCCACGTGGATCCGCGATGCGTCGTTCACCGTTTACGCGTTCATGCGTCTGGGGTACGTCGCCGAGGCGGAATCGTTCAGGACGTGGCTAGCGAAACGCGTCGAAGGAGCGCACGGTGGACGGCTGCGCATCATGTATGCGCTGGACGGAAGCGAGGCTCCCGATGAAACGGC
This sequence comes from uncultured bacterium, assembly GCA_964250245.1. Taxonomy (GTDB): domain Bacteria; phylum Vulcanimicrobiota; class Vulcanimicrobiia; order Vulcanimicrobiales; family Vulcanimicrobiaceae; genus CAXTIY01. The sequence continues at coordinate 10,572 of CAXUFI010000020.1, read as the reverse complement.
GCTGACCGAGCTCGCGGGCTACCTGGGCAGCAAGCCCGTTCGAATCGGCAATGCCGCTCGCGAACAAACGCAGCTCGACATCTACGGCGAGTTGATGGATAGCGTGTACCTGTCCAATAAGTACGGCTCCGCCACGAGTCGCGAAGGATGGCTCGCGCTCTGTTCGATCGTGGAGCTCGTCGGCAATACGTGGAATTCAAAGGACGCCGGCATTTGGGAGTTTCGGGATCGCCAGCGGCACCTGCTGCACTCACGGCTGATGTGCTGGGTAGCGCTGGACCGTGCGATCCGGCTGGCGAATAAACGCTCGCTGCCGGCTCCGCTGGCACAATGGATCGCCGAGCGAGATCGCATCTCAGCGGACATCTGGACGAACTTTCGCCATCCCGAACGCGGCTATTTCGTTCAAGAGAAAGACGGCACGGAACTCGATGCCGCCTTGCTCATGATGCCGCTCGTCAGATTCGTCTCGGCGACCGATCCCGTTTGGCTCGCAACCCTCGAGGCCATCGGTGCGAGCCTCTCGCACGACGGGCTCATCTACCGCTACAATAGCTCGGACGGGGTCGGGGGTGAAGAAGGGGCGTTCACCACGTGCACGTTCTGGTACGTCGAATGCCTTGCGCGCGCGGGCCGCGTTCACGAGGCGCACCTGCTCATGAACAAGGCGCTGCAATACGCCAACCATCTCGGCTTATTTTCCGAAGAACTCGACCGGCTCGGCCGGCCGCTGGGAAACTTTCCGCAGGCGTTGACGCATCTCGCGCTTATCAGCGCGGCGCACTTCCTCAATAAACTGCTCGAGCATCCCGGCGGCGGTGAGTGGCAACCCTAAGGCGGGCGGAGTAGGCCTAGAGCGTGCTCATGTCGATGACGAACCGGTAGCGCACGTCGCTCTTGACGACGCGGTCGTAGGCTTCGTTCACATGGTCGATCGCAGTCAACTCGATATCGCTGACGATGCCGTGCTCGGCGCAGAAATCGAGCATCTCTTGCGTCTCGGCGATGCCGCCGATCATCGAGCCCGAGAGTGACTTCCGGCCGCGCACGAGCGAGCCCGCATCGAGTGGGACGCCTTCTTCCGGGATACCGACGAGCACCATCGTTCCGTCGACCCTCAGCAGCCCGAGATAGGCGTTCCAATCGAGCACTGCGGAGACGGTGTTGATGATGAGATCGAACCGGCCGCTCAGCGCCGTAAACGTCGCTTCGTCGCGAGTGGCGTAGTAGTGATCGGCGCCGAGCCGCTTCGCGTCGGCCTCCTTTGCCGCACTCTGGCTAAGTACGGTGACTTCCGCGCCCATCGCATGTGCGAGCTTGACGCCCATGTGACCGAGTCCGCCGAGGCCGACGATGGCGACCCGCTTGCCGGGGCCCGCCTGCCAATGGCGTAACGGAGAATACAACGTGATACCGGCGCATAAGAGCGGCGCGGTCGCGTCGAGCGCCAGGCCGTCGGGCAAACGCAGCACGTAGCGTTCGTCCACGACGATGCGTTGCGAATAGCCTCCGTACGTCGGTGTCGTTTTATCCATTTCGACGCCGTTGTACGTAAAGGCGGCGCCCTTGACGCAGAACTGCTCGAGGCCGCGCGTGCAATTCTCACACTGACCGCACGAATCGACGAAACACCCGACACCGGCTCGATCGCCGACCGTAAATTTCGTCACGGCGCTACCGACCTGCGCGACGATGCCCACGATCTCATGACCGGGAACGATCGGAAAGGTCGATCCACCCCACTCGTCGCGGACTTGATGGATATCGGAATGGCAAATGCCGCAGTATTTAATGTCGATGACGACGTCACGGGCGCCGGCGTCGCGGCGCTCGATATCGAACGGAGCGAGCGGCTCGGTCGGGCCGGCGGCTGCGTAGGCTTTGGTTTTGACGGCAATAGCTGGCATGCCGACCGTCTTCCCGTCCGAGTGCGAGAAATCCGGCACTTCGTCGGAATGAATCGAGTCGAGAACGATACGAGAGTAGCGACGTTTGTTTGGTGCGGCTTAGAGCTGGGAATCGAGACTGCCACCACGGCTAAGGGAGGCTCCCAATGTTAATAGTTTCCATTGGCGATTTACCGGCTTTGGACGATTACGCGCCGGGCCGTTCGTGGTTTCTCCGGCGCCGACCGGCGTGCGAAGGTCGATACATTCGGGCTACTTTCAACAGTTCGTTCGTTCGTACACGTTAAATGTTCGCAACTCGGAAAGCGCGCGGGGGAAGCATGCCAAAACGAATCGTCATCCTCGGAGCCGGCTTCGGCGGAATGAACGTAGCGCGCAATCTGGAGAAGATGGCGCACCCGGGCGAAGTCGCCGTCACGGTCGTCAACCGCGACAACTACATGCTCTTCACGCCGATGCTGCCGGAAGTGTCGAGCGGATCCATCGAGCCGCGTCACATCACGCCGCCGCTGCGCGCGGTTCTTCGCCGGACCGGCTTCGAACTCGGCGAGGTTACCGAGGTCGACTTTGCAACTTCGGTCGTCCGGGTCCGTCGCAGCTTCGCCCAAGATGAAACGACGCTCCCGTACGATCAACTCGTCGTCGCGTTCGGCAGCGAGAATTCGACGCACGGCGTGCCCGGCGCCGACAAGCATACGTTACCGTTTAAGACGATTCGCGATGCCGACGGCGTGCGCGACGCGACGATCGGTGCTCTCGAGAATGCGGCGAGTTGTCCGGACGAACGGGAGCGCCGAACGCTGACGACCTTCGCCGTGATCGGCGGCGGCTTTACGGGTGTCGAAAGCGCCGGCGAACTCCTCGCCTTCATACGATCGGCGCTACGATTCTATCCTACGATCAAGAAGGACGACGTTCGGGTCCTCCTCATCGCGGGCGGGGCTCGCCTTCTCGAGCAACTCTCTGTGGCCGCGGGCGACGCTGCAAACCGGATGCTTTCGAAGCGCGGCGTCGAGATCGTATTAAATGATGAAGTGGCCGCCATCGACGCCGGTGGCGTCACACTCGCTTCCGGCAAGCGATTCGATACCCGTTGCGTGATCTGGAGCGCAGGCGTTCGCCCCGCCCCGTTGCTGGAACATCTCGATTTGCAGCTTTCCAAGCATCATGCCGTAGCGGTAGGTCCGGATTTGTGCGCCTTGGGGCGAGACAACGTCTGGGCTCTCGGCGACTGCGCGCAAATTCCGGCGCCGAACGGAGAATTTTATCCGCAAACGGCCCAACACGCGTTGACCGAATCGCGAACGCTGGCTCAGAACGTGCTCGCAAGATTGCGCGGCCGGCCCACCAAACCATACGTTTACCGTTCGCGCGGCATGATGGCGTCGCTCGGCGACCGTCAAGGGTTGGCCGATCTCGGCGGCCGGTTCGTCGTTCCGGGTCTCCTCGGCTGGCTTGTCTGGCGCGCATTCTACCTCAGCGCCCTGCCCGGTCGCGACCGGAAGACTCGCGTGCTGCTCGACTGGAGTCTCGGTTTACGCTTCCCTGAAGACATCGCAAGCGTACGTTGACGCGATCCGGTTCCGCCGGAAGCACGTTTGCCGTGCTGCAGACTGTAAAAATGCGAACGCGTATTTCTGCAAGTACGATTTCCCTACTAATCGAACATCGGCTACGTGCGCAATACGCCGGGCATACGTATATTGGTAAGCCTCCGTACTGCCCATGACCGAATTGCCGAGAAACTTTCCCTAGGAACTTTCTTTAGCGGTGGGTGCGCGGGTGCGAACTCTAAGCAATTTTATGGTAGTCACGCCAAGGTCGCCCGAATACGGTTTTAGCTAGGCGCTGGCCGTACGTCACGCTGGTTCTTCGGAAGTAACCTCAACAGTACTTCGGCCCGGTTAGGGCCGCGGCGGAGTTCGTCATGCGTTTGAATCAACTCTCGGTTACCGCGGGCACTCAGCAGAGCGTGTGGCTGCGGTCCGCTCGGTGAAGTCCTTGCAAGTGAACATGGCAAACGGCGATGAGGTGTCACGTAAACTCGTTTTGGAGCAACTCGTCCGTCTGCTCGAAAGCCCCGTCTTCTCTCGCTCGGACCGTCTGGGCCGCTTTCTCCGATATACGATCGAGCGTGCTCTGGACGGCGCGTCGGAAGAACTTAAAGAATATACGATCGGAATCGAAGTGTACGACCGTAAGCCGCCGTACCATCCGAGCCAAGATTCGATCGTCAGGACGGAAGCGCGTCGTTTGCGTGCGAAGCTCAAAGAGTATTACGAGGGCGACGGCAGGTCGGATTCGTTACAAATAAATTATCGCCCCGGAAGCTATGCTCCCGTACTGAGCTTCGTCGAACCTGCGGCGTCGACTCCTGCGACTCAAGCGAGTCCGGCCGCAACGGTCAGCGGGATACGAATCGCCGTTCTACCTTTTCGCGACGGAACTGGGACCGCTTCTTCGGCGGCGTTCGCCCGCAGCCTAACCGACGAGCTGGTCCATGTCGTAACGCGGACCGAGGGCTGCCGAGCCGTTTCGGTGAGTTCGACTTCGCAGCTCGACTATGCCGTCGTCGACTTCTCCTTGCTGCGACAATTGGGCGCAGACGTAATTCTCGAGGGAAAGGTACTCGAACGGGTCGGCCGCATGCGCGTCACGTTTCGGATCACGAGCGCTTACGGCCTTATTTGGTCCGAGAAGATGGAGGGTCGAGTTCATCGATCGGAGCTACTGACGCTCGAGGAGCAAATGGCGTCGGCCTTCATGAATCGCCTCGCTCCGCAAGCTTCCGGTAGGCGGCTCCGTCAGGCGATCTCTCCAAGAACGACGATCGGAGTCTCTCCCGAGCTGCTGGCTGCCGAGGCTCTCCTCGATCAGGGCGATCGGGTATCGCTCGAAAGCGCACTGGATCGCTTTCAGCAGGTCGAGCGAGAGGTTAGCGATTGCGCCGCGCGCGCTGCCGGTGGCATCGCACTCTCGCATTGCATGCTGGCATTGACGGACGCTACGGCACGAGATCGGGCCGAAACCGCCGAAGCGGCCGCGCGCAGGGCCTTGCTTCAGGATCCCGACCTGGTCGAGGCTCAGGCCGCGTTCGGCTATGCGCTAATGCTGCGTTGGGAATTGGACGCAGCCGAAGCGCACTTTCGCCGCGCGGTACGGCGCGGCGCGAGTGCGCTCACGGCCAGGCTGTTCGGTGATCTTCTCCTGGCGCGCTGCAGCTTCGACGATGCCGAGCAGTTTTTGCGTTCAGCTCAGCGGGCCGACCCATTTTCGTATCGCCAGAAATCGTCTTTTTTTCGCTTCCTCTACCTAAGCCGTCGCTATGCCGAGGCGTTACCGTACTTCGCCGATCCGTTCTATTACGGCCCGCTTCCGATGGAATCGCTGTACTACCAAGCCCTTATACTCGTGCAGCTGGGCCAACTCGACGCGGCGAGCCGCGTCGCGCTAGAAATGCGGCGCAACGCCGGCGGCGACCCTTTCGTGCTTCACGAAGCCGCCGAAATTCTGGCGCTGAGCGGTGAGCGACGCCGAGCCGAAGACGCCATCACCGAATTTCGTCTACACGCGAACGGCTCGCCGATCGGCATGCTGCGCAAAAGCCTGCTCTGCTTGTCGTTAGGCGACACCGACCGCTCGCGATCGCACCTCTACAGCGCGGTTGAATCGAAAGAATTCGAACTGATCTGGCTCAGAGCCGATCCGCGCTTCGACGTCATTCGCGAGGAGCGTGAGTTTCGCGACGCATTCGCTTCCATACCTCGTTGAGGGTTCGGGCAGCGATCAAGCCTTCGCCATTTCGAGATGGCCGCCGAACTGATTGCGTAGCGCGGAGAGAAGCTTATCCTCGAACTCGGCGTCGCCGCGCGAACTGAAGCGAGCGTAGAGCGCGGTCGTGAGGACGGGTGCCGGCACGCCTTCGTCGATCGCAGCTTGAACGGTCCATCGCCCCTCGCCGGAGTCCGAGACGCGCCCCGCAAATTTGTCGAGATTGGGATCGGCGTTCAGGGCCGTAGCGGCGAGATCGAGCAGCCAAGAGGAGATGACGCTACCGCGCCGCCAGACTTCGGCGATGTCCGTTACGTCGAAATCGAATTGGTAATTAGCGGGAACGCGCAGCGGCGCCGTTTCCGCGTTGCCGGCCGCACTCGGCTGCTTGCCGATATTCGCCGCGCGCAGGATGGCCAAACCTTCGGCATAAGCGGCCATCAGACCGTATTCGATGCCGTTGTGCACCATCTTCACGAAGTGGCCGGCACCGCTCGGCCCGCAGTGGAGAAAACCGAGTTCCGCGGTTCCGCGACCGGCCGGACGCTGCGGGGTACGCGGTATGTCTCCGATTCCCGGCGCGAGCGCGCGAAAGATCGGTTCGAGATAGCTGACGTGCGGCACCGAGCCGCCGATCATCATACAGTAGCCCCGCTCCACGCCCCAGATGCCGCCGCTCGTGCCGACGTCCACGTACCCGATCCCGCTCGCTTCGAGCGTTCGTGCGCGCGAGATGTCGTCGACGTAGTACGAGTTTCCGCCGTCGATGATGATGTCGCCGCGATCGAGTAGAGGAGCGAGCTCCTCGACGACCGCGTTCACGGCATCGGTCGAAATCATGAGCCAGATCGCACGCGGTTTATCCAGCTTGGTCACCAGTTCGGTCAACGCGAATGCGCCGTCGGCGCCCTCCGAGACGAGGTCCTTGACCAGATCTGCGTCGCGATCGAATACGACGCAGCGTTGCTCGCCTTTGATCAATCGTCGCACCATGTTCGCACCCATTCGACCCAGTCCGATCATTCCAATCTGCACGTAATGTCTCCTAACGTTTTGATCGCCGCAATACGAGCGCCGACGATAGCATTACGCGCTCGTGAAAACGATCCTAAGTTATGAGCTTTAGGTAACAGTCACATCACAGGAACTTACTGCGCCTACCGAACGCAAATCAGGTAAGTAAGACCCACCACGCTCGCCCCCGGGCGTGCTCCCTCCTGGTTTTCCCCCGAGAACGCATATAAGGATTACATGCGCGCGCAATCGTTCGGTTGGTTTAGACATCGCCTAATTCGGTACCGCGCGGCCGCCGCCGGCCGGCCGGACCTCGGTGCGGCCGATGCCCGATAACGGCGGCGGGCGCGACAACGCGGGCGCGACGAAGCAAGAGCACCCTCCCCAGGCCGAGCAGAAACAGAACGGCCAGCAGGCGAAGTCCGATCGCCGGCCTCCGCTCTGGCTGCTCGCTTCGGGGACCCTCATCGCCGCGGTCCTGCTGCTCGTGCTTGCGGCCTGGGCCGGCGAGCATTTGGGATACGCTTTCACCCATCAGTCGACCGACGACGCAAGAGTCGATGCGGACAGCTTGATCATCACGAGTAAAATTTCGGAGCGCGTCGATCGCGTTTTTACGGATACGAACCGCTTCGTAAGGCGCGGTCAGCTGCTCGTGCAGTTGGATGACCGGGATGAGCGGGCGCGCTTGGCCTCTGCGATCGCGTCGCGGAACGCTGCGGCAGCTCAAGCGGATCAGGCGCAGCAAAACGTCTTGCTCACTCGGGCACAAGTGGCGACCGAGTCGACTCAAAGTCGCGGCAACGTGGTTACGGCGGCGTCGAGCGTCGTGAGCGCAAACAACACCTTTACGGCGAACGCGCGGCAGGCCGCCGCCTTACGCGCCGCTGCGGTTCAGGCGCGCGCCGAGTATCGCGCCGCCGTCGCCGCTTTGCCGGGAGCTCGCGAGACGGTCGAGCGCGATTCGCTCGATCTGGAACGTGACTCGGCACTAGTCAAAACCGGCGACGTCGACCAGTCGGACGTCGATGCCGATCGGGCGGCGTATGAATCCGCGCTATCGCAATATCGGGAAGACGAGGATAACGTCGTATCCGCGCGAGCCAACAGCGCGAGCGCCGTGGAGAAGCTCCGGTCGCAGCAGGCCGAGACGGCGGCGACGGCCGCGACCATCGGAGAGCAGCGCGGCTCCGAGCTAACGGCTCGAGGCAAGCTCGATGAAGCGCAGATACCCTATCGCATCACGACGCAGGAAGCGGCGCTCGCGGCGGCTCGTAAAGCGCTCGACGCGCAGGAAGCCCAAGTCCGCCAGGCTCGGGATCAGCTAAGTTACACCCGTATCGTTTCCCCTTCGGACGGCACGGTCGCCTTGAAGTCGCTGGCCATCGGACAAACGATCGGCGCCGGCCAGACGCTGTTCACGATCGTGCCGGCGTACAGTCTTTACATCACCGCAAATTACAAGGAGACGCAACTCAACTTAATGCGCGTCGGACAGCCCGTCGACATCCACGTCGACGGTTATCCGGAGTACGCATTCATCGGCCACGTCTTCGATTTCAACCCCGCCGCACAAGACCAATTCGCACTGCTGCCGGCGCAGAATTCGTCCGGCAATTTCGTGAAGGTTACGCAGCGCGTCCCGGTGCGCATCGCGGTCGACCGGGGCGGAGACCGGGTGCATCCGCTACGCCCCGGGATGTCCGTCGAAACCTACGTGCGAGTGCGTTAACGTGCGGACCGTTCTTGTGGTGGGCGCGTTAAGCGTTATGTTACTCGCGAGCCGAAAAGCGTCCGCCGGCCCGACGACGGTCGCTCCTTCGCCGGCTCCGGTTTCATCGAGCGCTGCGCAGCGCCCGAAGTCCCTACCGGTTCCGCCCATCGTTTCCCCGGTGCCGCTCCCCGACGGTTTAGGAGCGGCCGATCCGGGGCCGTCGCTGATCGAGCGCGCGACGAGCGTCGAGCAGGCGACGTACCCGCAGCTCCCGTCGCTTCGGTCGCCGGTCATCGTTCCGTTCGCGGGCACCGTCGAGCGCGCCGCGCGACTCGTGGGCGTTAAAGATGCGTTCGTCGGGATACGGCTCGAAGATGCCGTCGCCATGGCGCTCGTTCGCAATACCGACATCGCCGTAACGCAGGCGAACCGCCGCATCGTCCGCTATCAAATCGTCGCCGACAACGGCGCCTACGACGTTCGTTTCTCGCTATCGCCATCGTACACGCACGCCGTCATCCCGCCTTTCAGCGCGTTGCTTTCGGGGCCGAACGGCGGACCCGTGACGGAAGACATACTCGGTGCGACGGCCGGGTTTTCCGGTCTGTTTCCCGTGGGTGGCGGAACGTATACGCTGACGTTCCTCGGACAGCGCATGACGACCGACTTAGCGGCCTCGGGATTCGATCCGTACTACCCGACGTCGGCAACGCTGTCCGTCAGTCAGCCTCTGCTCCGCGGGCGCGACATCGACGCGACACGGCGCCAGTTGCGAACCGACCAGATTATGCTGGACGTCGATAGCGACAGCACCCTGGTCCAGGCGCAGACGACGATCGTGAACGTCGCGAACGCGTACTGGAACCTGCTCTACGATTGGCAGAACTTGGCGGTAGAAGAGGCCGCACTGCGGCAAGCGCAACTGCAGGCGGAAAGTAACGCCCGCCGGGTTCAGCGCGAGAGAGCGGCGGCGAGCGACGTTGCCGAAGCGAACGCCCAGGTATCGACGTATCAGAGTCAGGTCTCACTCGCGGTCGAGAACGTTCAGCAGCAGCAGCTCGAATTGAAGACGCTGCTGCTCGCCGACACGGCGGATCCGGTCTGGACGGCGAATCTCGTGCCGCTTAGCCCCGTTGAAGATTTGACCTCGGAGCCGGACGTCGACCAAACGGTGACGCTCGCGCTTCGCAACCGTCCGGAACTTGCGGAAATCGTCGACCGGCGCCGCTCGGCTGCCGTCCAGATCGCGTACGCCCGGGATCAACTCCAGCCGCAGCTCGACGTCGGATTGACGGTAGCGCCGACGGGGCTTGCCGGCGTTCCGACCCTCTTAGGGCAGGATTCGCTGCTCAGCGGCATCTCGCAGAGTACGACCGCCGTTAACGACCTTATTACGATAGCGAACGCCGGTCTGCCGGCTGCCGACAAAATTCCAGTATTGCCGACGGGCAACATTACCGTTCCGCCCTCTTTGAACGGCTCTTTCGGATCTTCGGTTAAGAGTCTGGTCGAAGGCCGTTATCCGGCGTATCAAGCCTCGCTAAATCTGGCAGTGCCGATCGGCAATCGAACGGCGCGGGGCGAATTCGACGAAGCGGTCGAACAGGATCGCGCGCTGCAAGTTCAGCAGTTCGCCGTCATTCGGAACATCAAGCAGGACGCGGCGACGGCCGTGCAGATGCTCCGCACCGGCGCCGCCGTGCTCGCGAGTGCGCGGGATCAGCGTCAAGCGAGTCAAGCCGTTTATCTAAGCGAGTTGCGGCGTCGAGCAGTCGGCAAATCCACGACGTTCCTCGTCTTGCAGCGGTTGGTCGCGCTCGTGAACGCGCGCGGCGAAGAGCTTCAGGCTCAAAGCAATTACAGCAAGGCCGTCGCCTTCTATCGCGAGGCGTCGGGGCAGCTTCTCGGTCAGGCGGGTGTCGTCGTTCGCCGCTTGGGTGTTAAAACGCTCGATGCGACGACCGGTCCACCGCCGGTTACTCGCGTTCCAAATCCGTAGGAGTCTTGCCATGAGTCGTCGCGCCGTGATCATCATCGCAAGTTCCGCGTTCTTCGTCCTCTTCATATTGGTCGGGGCGTTCGGCTTCATCGCCGGTTCGCAGACCGGGGCACATGCCTCGGACGTCGACGGAGAACAGAGCTACTCTTCGGGCGCCACCCCTTCCA
>CAXUFI010000019.1:0-19192 GCA_964250245.1 uncultured bacterium | reverse complement strand
CCGCGCGCCGCGCCTCGACCGGGTGAGCGAAGCGCAGGGTGCGCCCCTCGACGAGGATCGACCCGCTGTCCGGCGCGTAGACGCCGCCGAGCACCTTGATCAGCGTGGACTTACCAGCCCCGTTCTCGCCGCACAGCGCGTGAATCTCACCCGGCTCGAGGGCGAGCGAGACGCCGTCGACGGCGCGCACGCCGCCCGGGAACAGCTTGACGACGTCCCGTACGTCGAGCACCGGCGCCGGCGCGATGACGTTACACCTTCACGGGTTTGAAGGCCGCCAGCGCTTCGCGCGTCGACGGCGGCACGATCGTGCCGTCGACGATCGCGCTGCGCAAGGCCGCGACGCGCGCGCGCCTCGCGCGGCCGATGAGGTTCTTCGTGTAGGTGAACGGCGTGAGCCCGACGCCGTCGTCCTTGAGTCCGAACTCGATCTGGCCCGAGGGCAGCTTCTGAGCCGCGGCTTCCTGCGCGACGCGAAAGACCGCGACGTCCACGCGTTTGAGCACGCTCGTTAAAATCTTACCGGGTGCGAGCGCGTCCTGATCGGAATCGACTCCGATCGCGTACACGTTCGAACGCGCGCGCGTTTCGTCGATCGCTCCGAGCCCGGACTTGCCCGCGGCGACGTAGAGCACGTCGGCCCCCGCGCCGTACATGACGCCCGCGAGTTCTTTGCCCGAGGCCACGTCCGCGAACGAGCCGACGTATTTCACGAGGACGTCGGTCTTCGGATCGATCTCGCGCGCGCCCGCGGTAAAACCGGCCTCGAACTTGCGCAACAGCGGCACGTCGATCCCGCCGAGGAATCCGATCCGGTGCGTTTTCGAGACGAGCGCCGCGAGGGCGCCCGCGAGAAACGAGCCGTCCTGCTCGCGAAACGTGATCGAGGCGACGTTGGGCTCGTTGACGACCGCGTCCACGATCGCGAAGTGGCGGCGCGGGTAATTGCGCGCGATCTCCTGGAGATCGTGGTTCATCAGAAACCCGATCGCGAAAATTTCGTCGAAATCTTGATCGGCGAGGACGGTGAGATTGGGTTGGTAATCGGCCGTCGATTTCGATTCGAGAACTTGCACCTCGGCGCCGAGTCGAGTTTTCGCCTCTTGCAAACCGGTATTGGCGGAATCGTTGAACGACTTATCCCCGAGTCCGCCCACATCCGTGACCATCGCCAGGCGCACCGCCGCGGCCGCGTTCGCGTTCGGCGCCGTCCCGCCGCCCATGCCGCAACCCGCGAGCCCGCAACAGAGAAACAACGTCGCGATCCTGGTAATGGCGCGTGCGCGGCGGTCCGTCATGGTCCGCTTGTACGAACCGCCGCCGGGCGAAGCCTACGGGCGAGGTGCCTGGTCGCTAAAGAATCACGGGCGACGGAATCGCCGTAATCGGACCGTCGGGCGTCGCCGGCGGCGGCTCCGAAACGGGCGCGCCCGGAATCGTCGCCGGAGGCAGACCGGGCTCGGGCGGCTGATAGGGCGTCGGCACGGGCGGAACCGGTTCGGGCACGCCGGGCGAAACGGCGCGTAGCGGCATATGGTAGGGTTGCTGCATGAATCGGGTCTCCATCCGGCGAGTGGTCCGGCGTTCGCGGGGCGAGCGGCGCGTAACCTACGCGCTCAAAATCCTGGCGACGGTCGCGCTATCCGCCTTCATGCTGTCGACCGCCGTCGCGTTTCTCGGCCGCATCCCGGGCGTCACGGTCGTCCTAATCGGCGCGACCTTTTTCACGTACGCCATCTACCCCGTGGTGCGCCGCCTTAACGCCCGGATGGCGCTGCCGTGGGCGATCGTCGTCGTGTATGCGGTCATTCTTCTCGTGCTCGCATTCGGAGCGGCGGTGGTGCTGCCGGCTCTCGTCAACGATATGCAATCGGTCGCCGCGACGATGCCGAGCCTCGTCGAACACGCGCAGCGATCGCTGCTCGAACCGAGCAACCCGATCCTAAGCCGGCTCCCGCCGAACGTCCGCGCGAGCCTCGCGAATCTGCCGCCGCAATTCGCGCATTTCGCGCAGACGTACGCGGGTGAGGCCGCCTCGCGCGTGCTCGGGATCTTGGTCTCGATCGTTTCGGTCATCGCGACCGTCGTCGTCATTCCGGTGCTCTCCGTCTACTTGATGATCGAAGCGCCGCAATTCATCGCCGCGCTGATCGGCCGGCTCCCGCCGGGAGCGCGAGCGAAGACGACGGCCATCATTCACGATCTCGACGGGGCACTCGGGGGATTTATCCGCGGCCAATTGCTGGTCGGCGCGACCATCGGCACGTGCATCGCGATCGCGCTCTTGATTCTGCACGTGCGTTACGCGGTACTAATCGGCGTGCTCGCCGGGCTCTTCGACATCATCCCCTACGTGGGAGCGATCGTCGGCTTCGTTCCCTCGGTAACGCTCGCGCTCGTCGACGACGGCTGGCAGCACGCGCTCGTCGTCTCGGCCGTCTTCATCGCGATCTTTCAGGCCGAGGGACATTTCATCGCGCCGAAGATCGTCAGCGATTCCGTCGGGCTCTCACCGCTCATGGTGATCGTCGCGATCCTCATCGGCGGCGAACTGCTCGGCATCGGCGGCATGTTTCTGGCCGTGCCGGTCGCGGCCGTCGTGCGCGTCTTCGTCCTGCACGCGTTCCCCGCGCGCTCGGCGAACCCGGAGCCCCTGCCGGTAAGGACGCTCGGCGACCCGGCCGGTATCCCGGGCGCGAAGGATCCGCGCGCGACGGGCGCCGTGAAAGCGCCCGGTGCTCGCGCGTAGCAGCCGCGTCCCGGCCCGCGTCGACGTGATCGGCGTGCCGATGGATCTCGGCGCGGACCGGCGCGGGGTCGACATGGGCCCCTCCGCCATCCGTTACGCGCGCTTGCGCGAAGGGCTCGAGTCGCTCGGCATCGCGAGCATCATCGATCACGGTAATCTCGCCGTCCCCGTGCGCGAATCCGAGAGCGCGCTCGCCGTGAAGAATGCGAAGTACCTGCCGATCATCCTCGCGGTCTGCAACGAACTCGCGCTCGTCGTCGCGGACGCCGTGCGTGCGGGCGGATTCCCCGTCGTGCTCGGCGGCGATCACTCGATAGCGATCGGCACGCTCGACGGCGTCGCCCGCGCGCGCGGCGGCGCCCCGGGGCTCATCTGGGTCGACGCGCACGGCGACATCAACACGCCGCTGACGTCGCCGACGGGGAACGTGCACGGCATGCCGGTTTCGATCGCGCTCGAGGAACGGCACATCGCGGTCGACCGCACGGTCTTGATCGGCTTGCGCGACGTGGACGCGGGCGAACGCCGGCGCATCCGCGAGCTCGGCGTGCGCGCGTACTCGATGAGCGACGTCGACCGGCTCGGCATGGAGCGCGTGATGGATGAGGCGATCGCGCTCGCAGCGGCCGGCCCCGGCAGCGTCCACGTCAGCTTCGATATGGACGGCATCGATCCCCGCGAGGCGCCCGGCACCGGCACGGCCGTCCCCGGCGGCCTCACCTATCGCGAAGCGCACCTCGCGATGGAGATGGTCTCGCAAGCGGGCGTCATCGGCTCGCTCGAAGTCACCGAAACCAACCCGATCCTCGACGAACGCAATCGTACGGCCGCACTCGCGGTCGAACTCATCCTCTCGGCGCTCGGGAAAACGATCCTTTGAGCGCGCTCGCACCCGAGGCGGCGACGAAGCCAGGTGCGAGCGGCGACAAAGTAAGGCCGGATCACAACGACGGAGCGGCTTTTTTAAAGCGCTTTTTACGCTTGACGCGAAGCGCAACGAGTGCGGCGGTCGTAGCAGATCCATGCTCGTGTTCAACTTGCCGATTCGGTATGGCGCGAGAGTACGTCGAGCGGGCAACGCGGTGGGTAAGAAGCGGCCATGGCTTCCGGTATGCAATACGTTCGCGAAGGTAGCGGTAAGTCGCTATTGCTGTTACACGGCATCGGCGGAAGCCGGCATTCGTGGTCGACGATTCGCGAGGCGCTCGCCGCGGAACGCGACGTCATTGCGGTCGACCTGCCGGGTTTCGGCGACACGCCGCCGCTCGGCGCTCGAGTTTCGATCGCGAAGCTCGCGGACGCCGTGACCTCGTTCTTGACCGAGCACGGGTTGCACGGCGTCGACGTCGCCGGCAGTTCGATGGGCGCGCGGCTCGCGCTCGAACTCGCGCGTCGAGGCGTCGTCGGCACGGCCGTCGCGCTCGATCCGGGCGGTTTTTGGAATACGTGGCAACGCGTCGTTTTCTTCGCGAGCGTCGCGTTGTCGATTCGCCTCGTACGGCTACTGGCGCCGGTCATGCCGCTGTTGACGCGCAATCCCGTTTCTCGCACGTTGCTGTTCGCGCAATTCTCAGCCCGTCCGTGGGCTCTGTCGCCGGACGTCGCCCTGACGGAGATGCGCACGTTCGCCGCGTCGCGGTCGTTCGATACGCTCCTCTTCGATCTCGCGTTCGGGGCCGCGCAGCAAGGTGCGGCCTCGCCCGTGGCGCCGATCGTCATCGGCTGGGGACGGCACGATCTCGTCACGTTGCCGAGCCAGGCGAAGCGCGCGCAACAACTCTTTCCGACCGCGCGCATTCACTGGTTCGAGAAGAGCGGACACTTTCCACAGTGGGATGTGCCGGAAGAGACGGTGCGTTTAATTTTGCAGAGCACCGTGTAGCGCGCATACCGTGCGCGAATCAGCGCCAAACGCCGGCGATCGCGTCGATCCCGCTTTTTTGGATTCTCATCGCACGCGCCCCGGCCCAGCGGTCCGCGGCGGCCTCAACTGTCGCCAAGCGCACCTCGCAATGGAAATGGTCTCGCAAGCGAGCGTCAGCGAACCGCTCGAAGGTGGCCGAAACCAACCCGATTCTCGACGAACCCATCGTACGCCCGCACTCGCGGTCGAACTCATCCTCTGGGCGCCCGTAAAACGATTCTGTGAGCGCGCTCGCACCCTAGGCGCTAAATACGACGTGCTCGATTCCGATGCAAGAGAGAGCGTTGAACGGCGATCTTTCGCTAGGCTTGAGGATGAAGATGCAGACTACGGTTCGTCAAACGGGTACGGCGTGCGGCGATTGCCGGACGGCGCCGGCGTTGGACCTCGAGTTCACGTTCGCCTTTCAGCCGATCGTCGATCCGCGCCGCGAGACGATCTTTTCGTACGAAGCGCTCATCCGTGGCCCACACGGAGAATCGGCGGCCTCCGTACTCGCGCAAGTCACCGATCAGAACCGCTACCGCTTCGACCAAGCGTGCCGCGTACGCGCGTTAACGCTGGCCGCGCGCCTGCACTCGCCGACGCGCATCAATATCAACTTTCTGCCACACGCGATTTACCGGCCCGAGTTATGCTTGCAAACGACGCTGCGAGCGGCCGAGGTTTTAGGATTTCCGGTCGACCGCATACTCTTCGAAATCGTGGAGTCGGAGAAGGTCGAAGACGACGGCAAGTTGGAGGAAATCGTGCTCGAGTATCGCCGTTTAGGCTTCGCTACCGCCATCGACGATTTCGGCGCCGCTTACGCGAACTTCAATTTGCTCGTGGAATTCGTTCCCGATTTTATTAAGCTCGACATGAAATTGGTTCGCGGAATCGACAGCAGCAGCAACCGGCAAGAGATCGTGCGCAGCTTGATCGGCTTGTGCCGCCGGCTCTCGATCGGCGTCATCGCCGAAGGGATCGAAACGGCCGACGAGTACCGCTGGCTCTTCGATGCCGGCATCTCGCTCTTCCAAGGGTATTATTTTGCCCGCCCGGCCTTCGAGGCGTTGCCGTCGATTTCGTTTCCGGAGCTGCGCGCGCGGCCCGGGCTCTACGCCGCGGCCTCCGACTTGACCTTGGCGCTGTAACGCGCGCCGCTATAGCAAGCGCGCGACGGCGCCGTTCCACTCGGGCCAATCGTGGCCGTTGATGCCGGGCCAAATCTCGGTGAGGTGCGGGATCCCTTGCCGCGTTAGGACCGCGTCGAAGCGGCGGTTGTCATCGACGAGGGCGTCGTATTCGCCGGTGGCGATTATCCAATCCACGCCGTGCAGCCGCTGGGCCTGCGCGGTATCGAGTCCCGCGATGTAGTCGGCGGGCGAATGTGCGTAGTCGACGTCGTCCCAGTAGCCGTCGGTGAACCGCCGCACGTCGTACACGCCGGAGAAGCAGACCGCTTTGGTGGCGACGTCGGGATGACGGGCCGCGAAATTCGCTGCGTGATACGCGCCGAAGCTGCAGCCGAAGGTGCCGAGTTCGCGCCGGGACGCGCGGCGCTGTACGTAGGGCGTTAACTCGTCGCGCAGATATGCGTCGTACCGCTCGTGCCGCGCGCCGCGCGCGCTCGGCTCGACCGAATCGTTATACCAGCTCTCTTCATCGACGCTGTCGACGCAGACGAGTTGCAGCTGGCCGGCATCGATTTTCGACTCGAGCCGCGCGACGAGACCCGTGTCCTCGTATTGGTAGAAGCGGCCCATCGACGTCGGAAACACGAGTACCGGGTAACCGCCGCTGCCGAACCAGAGAAACTCCATCTTGCGCCCGAGTTGCGCGCTCTGCCAGGCTTCGTAGCTGCGATGCATCGGCGGCTTCTTGCATAGGGGCGCGTTGCCTTCCCGCGAATCGCCGCTGGAATGTCGAGCCCAAGCGCGCGCATCGGCCTCTTATTCGGCATGGAAAACACGTTCCCGTGGGCGCTGATCGATGCGATCGCCGCGCGCGGCGGCGGCGACATCGTTGCCGAGCCCGTCGAGATCTCGGCCTTGCGCGACACGCAACGCTTCGACTACGCGCTGATTCTCGACCGCATCAGTCACGAGGTTCCGTTCTACCGGACGTTCCTTAAAGTCGCCGCCGCGCGAGGCGTCGCGATCGTCAACAATCCGTTCTGGTGGTCGGCCGATGATAAGTACTTCGGCAACATCGTCGCCGAGTCGGTCGCCGTCGCGACGCCGCGAACCTGTTTGCTGCCGCATAAGAACCGGCCGCCGAACACGGAGTCGGCCTCGTTTCGCAATTTGCAATTCGTCGATTGGGCGGCGATCTTCGAGTATTTGGGTTTTCCGATCTACCTCAAACCGGCCTACGGCGGCGGCTGGAAAGACGTGTTCCGCGTGGAGAACCGGGCCCAGTTCTTCACGGCCTACGACGCAACGCGCGATCTCACGATGATGGCGCAAGAAGCGATCGAGTTTACTGCGTACTATCGAATCTACACGCTCGGCCGCGAACGCGCGCACGTCATGCCCTACGACCCCAAGGCCCCGCACAGCGAACGCTACGCCGCCGCCGCCGGCCGGCCGATCGAGCCCGCGCTCGAAGCGAAGCTCGTGCGCGACGCGCTCGCGCTTTCCGGCGCCCTCGGTTACGATATGAATACGGTCGAACTGGCGGTGCGCGACGGGGTCGCGTACGCGATCGATTTCACGAACCCCGCGCCCGACGCGGATCTGCTCTCGGTCGGCGAAGCGAACTTCCGCTGGATGGTCGACAACATGGCGGACGTCCTGATCGACCGCGTGCGCCGGCCGCGCGCGTTCGAATTCGCCGGCAGCTGGCCGGCGTCGCTCGCGAAATCGCAATGAGCGCGCGGCCGTCGTTCAGCATCGGTATCGAAGAAGAGTTTGCCGTCATCGATCCGCAAACGTGCGAACTAAAATCGCACATCTCGGATATGTTCGAGGCGGGTAAGCGGCGTCTCAAAGACGAGTTGAAACGCGAGCTGCACGACCCGGTCATCGAAGTCGGCACGCCCGTGTGCGCGGACATCGCGCAGGCCCGCCGTGAAGTGACGCGGCTGCGGCGGGAAGTCATCAATCTCGCGCACGAGAACGGCTTGCGCATCCTCTCGGCCGGCACGCACCCCTTCACGCACTGGTCCACGGTCCCCATCACCCGCAGCCCGCACTACGACCGGCTCGTCGACGATTTGCAAATGGTCGCACGCGCGAACCTCATCTTCGGCTTGCACGTCCACATCGGTATCGAGGACGACGACGCGCGGATCGCGATCATGAACGGCGTCCGCTATTTTCTGCCGCACATCTTCGCGCTCTCCGTTAATTCGCCGTTCTGGAACGGACGCGATACCGGCTGGAAAAGCTTTCGCTCCAAAGTATTCGAACGTTTCCCGCGAACCGGCATCCCCGATTACTTCGAATCTAAGAGCGAATTTCAGGATTATCTCGATACGCTGATCGCCGCCGGCTGCATTACCGACGGCAAGAAAATTTGGTGGGACGTCCGCTTCCACCCGTATTTCCAAACGCTCGAGTACCGCATCTGCGACGCTCAGTTACGCATCGACGAGGTCATGTGCCTCGCGGCCTTCTTTCAGGCCGTCACCTACAAGTTGTGGAAACTCTACGACCGCAATCAGGGCTGGCGGATCTATCGCAAATCGCTCATCGACGAGAACAAGTGGCGCGCCGCGCGGTTCGGACTCGATGGAAAGCTGATCGACCTGGGCAAGAAAATTGAGCTCCCGACGGCCGACCTGCTCGTCGAGTTGCTCGAATTCGTCGACGACGTGGTGAACGAACTCGGCGTCAAGGAAGAGATACTCTACGTGTACGAGATCTTGCGCCGGCGGACCGGCGCCGACCGGCAATTGAAAGTGTTCGGCGATACCGGCAGCCTCGAGGCCGTCGTGCGTTACGCGATCGCCGAGACCGAGTCCGGGGTCCCGCTTGCTTGACGCCGCCCGGTTGCGGGCGCCGGTCGAGGTCGAGGTCGTGCGCGTCGGTTCCGCGGGCGACGTTCCCGAGCGCGATGCGGCCCGGATCGACGTCGCGCTGCTCGATATGAACGCCGGCTTCGCCAACGTCGGTCACGATGCGATCCTCGGTACGGTGCGCGAAGCGGCGGCCGGGCTCGCGGCCGAATTGGCGGCGAGCGGGCGCCGCATCCGCGTGCTTTCGTATGCGGTCCGCGACGGACTCGCCGTCCCCGAGCATCGCGACGGCCGGCACGCGCTGTACCTGGGGACGGGCGGTCCCGGGCATCTCGACCCGCGCCGGAACGTGGCGAGCGTGGGAGCCGCCGAGATCGTCGAAGATCCGGCCTGGGAGGCACCGCTGTTCCGCTTGTTCGAGGCGGTCGCCGGCGACCCCGACGCGGCGCTCTACGGCGTGTGCCATACCTTCGGTCTTATGTGCCGCTGGTCGGGAGCCGCGGACGCCGTGTTGCGCGGCCCGGAGAAGGGCGGCCCGTGCAGCGGCGTCGGGAGCAACATTTTAACGCCGGCGGCCCACCGGCATCCGTATTTCTCGCGCCGGTTCGCGCTCGGGCCCAATGCGCCGGGCGTCGTGCCGGTCCTGGACTCGCGCTATTACGACCTCATCCCCCGCGCGCCGTTTCCGCCGGGGCTCGTGCCGATCGCGTTCGAAGCGGCGCCGGCGGGCGACGGTCCGGGCGAGGCGCTGACGATGCTCGAAATCGCACGCTTCCCCGGGGGCGTGCCGCGCTTCTTCGCGGTCAACAGTCATCCGGAGATCGGCGCGCCCGAGGAAGTGGCGGCGATCCTGCAGCGCTTACTCGAGGCGGGCGCCATGACGCGAGAGGTGTACGTGCAGCGCGTACGCGTGCTGCCGCTCCTGCGTGACGACCGGCTCCAAGAGCGGTTGCGAGTCGCGCGGATCGTATTTTCCGGGCTCGTCGCGGAGCGGCTCTCGACGGTGGTGCGCGCGGCGTAACCGGCGTGGTGCCTCATTTTCGCGCGGCGTACAATGCCGCCTACACGCCCGAGCGTTACGATCGCTACGCGAACGCGCTGCGCGCCCGGCTCGGCTGCGAGGTCGGCTTTCGGCTCGCGGAGACGCCGGTGTTTCTGCCGCCCGAACTCGTGCGCGCGTGCGAACGCGCGGCGAGCGAGATCGTCGCCGCGCTCGCCGAGCCGCAGCGGCTCGAGCGGATGCGGGCCATGGTCCCGGCCCGCTTCGATACGGCCGGCCGCGGAGCGCGGCCGCAATTCGCCGTCGTGGACTTCGGCCTCGCTCGCGATGCGAACGGCCGCATCGAGCCGCGCGTCGTCGAGTTGCAGGGCTTCCCGTCGCTGCTGGCGTTCGAACTGCTGCAGTACGAGGCGTGGGCAGCCGAACTCGAAACGGTCGTACCGGGGCAAACCTGGTCGTGCTGGCACGGCGCTCTGAGCGGCCCGGCCTTCCTCGAACGAACGCGGCGCGCGATCGTCGGTGACTGCGACCCGGCCGAAGTGGTCCTCGTCGACGTCGAACCCGAGCGGCAAAAGACGTATTGCGATTTCGCCGCGACGCGGCTGCTGTTCGCGGTCGACGCCTGCGACCCGCGCTCGCTCTACGTGCGGCGCGGCCGGCTATACCGGCGCGATGCTGCCGGGCGGGAACGGCGGGTGCGACGACTCTATAACCGTCTGGTCGGCGACGATCTGGAGCGCTTGGCGCCGGAGCTGGCCTTCGACGTTCGCGACGATAACGACGCCGTTTGGGCGCCGCATCCGGCCTGGTTCTGGCACTGGTCGAAAGCCTCGCTGCCGTTTCTCGATCACCCCGCCGTTCCACGGACGCGGGTGATCCCGGAGTACGACGCCGCCGACGGCCCGGCGCTGCAAGATTCCGTGCTCAAGCCGCTCTTCTCGTTCGCGGGCCGAGGCGTCAACGTGCGGCCGCGGCCGGACGACCTCGCGGCCATCCCGGCGAGCGAGCGCGGCGGCTGGTGCGTGCAGGAGAAGATCGCGTATGCGCCTGCGTTGGCCACGCCCGAGGGCGAGCCGGTCAAAGTCGAGTTGCGGGTGTTGCTCGTGCGTCCGGATGACGAAGCCGAGTTGCTGCCGGCGATCAACCTCTGCCGGCTCGGCCGGGGCGAGATGATGGGCGTCGACTACAATCGTGACCGGACGTGGGTCGGGTCGTCGATCGCGCTCTGGCCGGCGCCTCTGGTCTCTTCGCGCTAGAGTACTTTTGCGGCGGCCTGGGAACGAGGCGGCTATGGGTCAACCGACAGAAATCGTTCTCTACCAAGCCGAGTGGTGTCCGTACTGCGCCCGCGTGCGCGCGAAACTGACGGACCTGCTGCTCGACTATAAGAACGTCAACGTACCGCGCTCGCATGCCGAGCGCGGCGAAGTCAAAGAAGTCTCCGGCCAAACGGGCATCCCCGTTCTCATCGACGGCGATTACCAGTCCGCCGACGACGACGAGATCATTCCGTACCTGGAGCAGAAATACGGGAAGGCGGCCGCGACGAAGTGACGCGCCGTCGTTACAGCTTTATCGCCAGGTTTGCGTAGAGCGAGACGGGGGCGATCGGGTTGACGACGCCCATCGTATACGGTCCGAGATACGGATAGTACGGCAACGAGCCGTACGCTTGCCGAACCGAGTTCGGATTGTAAATGTTTCCCGTCGGCGCCGAAACGCGAGAGACCTCGCCGTTAACGTACGAGCAGACGTGCGGCGTCGCGTAACCGGTCCACGGTTCGGTACTTCCTCCGAAACACTGATTGATCAGATTCGCTGCCGACACGCTCAACGTGACTTTCTTCGTCACGTCGTACGATAGCGTCAAGCCGCCTAAGAGCTCGGCCGGCGCCGTAAACGCGCCGATCGCATCGAAGTTACCCGTGTACACGTCGGGGATCGCATCGAGCGCCCCCGCGCACGTGAGCGCGTTATAGGGCGCTCCGGCCGGCGCTCCGTACGGATAGCGGCCGTCGCCTTTCACCGACGCGCCTGCTAACGCGGAACAGCCGAGACCGGGATCGATCCCGGCGTTCGACTCCGGAGCGCCGTAACGCTGCCCGGCCTGCAATTGAAACGCCGGTGTGATCGAGAACGGCCCTTTACGGTAATTCAGCACGACCGCCGCGACGTGCGGCACCGTGTAACTGTTGACGCCCAGACTCGTCGTCGCGATGACGGGATCGGTCGGCCAATAGGAGCCGTTGGGATCGAGCGTGCTCTGAAGCGGCGCGTTCCAGTACGG
The DNA here is from genome assembly GCA_964250245.1 of uncultured bacterium. Taxonomy (GTDB): domain Bacteria; phylum Vulcanimicrobiota; class Vulcanimicrobiia; order Vulcanimicrobiales; family Vulcanimicrobiaceae; genus CAXTIY01. The sequence goes on along the minus strand of CAXUFI010000019.1, from coordinate 7,289 downwards.
GTTGGCGATGTCGCCCGCGGCGCAGGTCGCGTCGGGGATGCCTTTGGGAGTGAAACACGCCGCTGCCTTACCCGAACCGTCGGCTGCGTTCGTAGGTCCGCACTCGGCGTTCGCCGGCGCCTTCGCGCACGCCGACGTATAGCCGTTGTAGGTTCGGATATCGTCGTTGACCTGTGAGAGCACGTTGCCGCCGCCCGGCAATGCGTAGTAGTGCGCCCGCGCCGTCGTATACGTGTAGGAGAGCAGTGCGGCGAAACCGTCGCGGCCGAACGATCCTTTCCGTAGTTGAAACTCGACGCCGCTCGTGCGTAAACCGCCGACCGCGAGCCCGCCCGTCGTCTGCAGCGCCGGATCGATAAAAAATTCCGTGAGTTCGTTACGCGTCGAGCGATAGAAGGGCGTCGCTTTGAATGCGATATCGGTGTTGGCGAAGCGGTGTTCCCACGATGCGTCGACGTTATACGAGATCTGCGGCGGAATGTCGTGGCCGGGACCGGTGAAGCCATACTTATAGAACGTGCTGCCGAGGAAGGACGGTAGATTTTGCGACTTGTTATTGATCTGCTCGAACGTCGTCTCCGTCGGTTGCGTGAAGATACCGTAGTCGCCGCGCAGGACGTCGTTCGGGCCGGCTTGATACGTCAGCCCGGCGCGCGGCTGATATTCCGAGAACGCATAATTCGCGGGCGCGTTCGTCAGGCCCGGTGCGACGTAGGAGACGCCACCGGTATCGGCTGCCGAACACGCCGAAGCGACGTTGATGCCGAGGGTCGCTTTCGAGACGGGCGTGTTCCCGGGTAGCGCGTTGACGCAATAGTCCTGGTTGTAGGCGTTGAACCAGAACGTACGCGCGCCGCCGCCCGTGTTCGCACCGTCGTAAAGATACTCGTTAAACTTAAGCCCGACGTCGAGCGAGAGCCGATCGGTCGGTTTGTACGAGTTGTAAATCCCGGCGCCGATCGTATCGAGCGCGACCGTATTATAGGAGCCGTTGAAACCCTGATCGACGGCATAGTATCGACAGGGGCCGCCGCCGCAGCGCGAGCCGTTCAGTGGAACCACGGGATTCGAGCCCGTCAGCCGGGCGGCGGAGCCGTACGTCACGAAAGACGCTTGGTCGTCGCCCGACTGACACGACGCCGGCTTCGCAACGGCCCCCGCAACGCTATAGCAGAGGCCATCGTTCGGATTCGTCGAGTCGACCGCGACGGCGAAGGCCGCCGACGGCGGCGTGAACACGGTTAAGCCGAAATCTTCCGTTCCCGGCGAGTGCGTGTACGAGGCCTGCGCCTGCAACTGATCTTTTCCGGAGAGCTGATTGGAGTATTCGAGCGCGTCACCGGTCGTATGCGTCCAGAGGTTGTATTCCGGCAACGTGCCGATCGCGAAACTGGTGGTTGCCGCGCCTTCGACGAGAAACGTCGAATACTGCGCGTAGGTGAACGCTCGCAGGTAGGAGTGATCGTCGAAACTGTGCGTGTACTGCACCTTTTCGATCGACTGCTGATTCTGTTGCTGGTTGCGGCGATCGGCCGGAATCTGCAGGTCCCCGGCTAGCGTATGCGGCGCCGTCGGCAAGAAGTACGGTTGCACTAGCGACGCGTAATTGGCCGGTAAGGCGGTCGCGACCGGGCCTTCGTACACGTACGAATTCGGAAAACTCGGCTTCCCGGTGACGGCTAGCACGGCCGGATCGATATCGTTCTGTGCCGAGTACGTCCACGAATTGATGATGCCGTTGTCGTAGAGGAGTTGCAGATCGTCCTTGAGGCCGCGCTTGTGGGGCACGGCGAGGTGGAGGTTGACGACGTTTTCGCGGTCTTGTTCGTAAGCGTTCGTGAGATAGTTCGGAGCGGCGTTGACGACACCGCCGGGGCCGACGTGAAAGCCGCCGGGCGTCGCATAGTCGTAGCAAGAGACGTAGCTCGCCGCCGCGGCGCTGCCGGCCGGACACGGCAAGAGCGCCAGGCCCGTTCCGTACGCACCGGTAAACGAAGCGCCGTTGTAATTATCGACCGCCCGCAACGATTGATTCGCGCCGAGCAGCCCGACGTAGTAGTAGAAATTCCGGTCTCGCGTTGCTCCGCTAAACTCGACCTGCGTCTTGTGATAGTACGGCGTGCCTAAGGCGCCGTCGACCGTTACGCTCGCGGGATACGTTCCCGTCCGGATAACCTGGTTGATGAACCCCGAGAGGCCCTGCGTTTCCGCGTTGGGCGGTGCGGAGCCGTTGTAGACTTGCAATTCTTGCTGACCGAGCGATGACAGATTCGTCCCGGAAAACCCGTTGAGGTTGACCGTAACGGGTACGCCGTCGAATTCGTACCCGACTTCACGGTGCGTGCCGCCGCGTATCGTTACGCTCGCCGTTTGACTCCAGCCGGCCTGACCCGGTGGGATCGTTACGCCCGGCACCGTCGCGAGCGCCGCATATGCCTGATCGTACGACGTCCCGCCGCCGAGCGTAACGACGCGTTGCGCGAGCGCCGGCTCGACGGAATACGAATCGACGGTTTGGCCCGGGCGAACCAAGTCGGTCGACGTGCGGCTGCGCACGCGGGCGATTTGCGTGAGCGGCTTTGCGACGCGAAATTCGAGCGTCGTCGATTGATCGGCGAAGATCGTTACGCCCGCGGTCGAGCTCGGGTCGAAGCCCGCCTTTTGTACCGAGACCGTGTACGTGTCGGGCTGCAACGAAAGAAAGACGAACGCGCCCGACTCGTTGGTTACGGCGCTTGCAGTCTGCGCCGTGCCGGCCGCCACGACTCGTGCGTTCGCGACGGGATTGCCGGAAGACGCATCCCGTACCGTTCCGCTCAGCGACCCGGTCGTTCCGGCTTCCGCCGCCGCCGTCGACGCGAAGAAATAGAGCATTAGGGCAACGAGTAACGTTGCACCGAACAGAGCGTTGCGCATCGGGCACTCCGGAAGGTCGTTCGAGAATAGAGCGCACGAGCCCGGGCCATACCGGCCGTGCCTGCGTTATGGCTCGTGCGAAGGCGAGGATGACTGCAACAAGATGACGCGTCTTTGAGGAGCACGTGAAGCGCTTACAAAACGGCGCGAATCTATGCGTCAGGCGTTGCTAAGAAGGAGCTTGTCGTACTAGGATTGTTAACAGTAGACCGTTAACACGAGGAACATAACGAAGCGAATGTCGGGTGTCAAGCCTCAGCAGTTCGACTATCGGTGGCTAGCGCTACGGCTTCGTTGCACGTTTGTCGGGTTGCTCGTCGCCGTCGTACTTTTAAATTCCGGCTGCGTTCGCGGCGACCGGACGTACCGCCGCGGGGCGGCGCATTGGCTGCGTATCTCGACGGGACAGGGCGACCCGACCACGCTCAATATCCATCTCGGTCCCTCCGAGACGACGAGCGCCGTTGCCGAGCTAACGCAGGCGTATCTCGCGCGCTACGACGGCGCGGGGAAACCGGTGCCCGAACTCGTCACCGTTATTCCGACGAAGCGCAACGGCGGGATAAGCCGCGACGGAAGAACGATCGTCTGGCATTTACGGCACGGCGTGCGGTGGTCAGACGGCGCTCCCTTTACCGCCGCCGACGTGCTCTTCAGCGTTAAGACGATCCTCAATCCGGCGAATGACGAAGAGCAGGGGACCGCCGGCTGGAATCAGATCGCGACGGTCGAAGCGCCGGATCGCTACACGGCGGTATTTCACCTCAGGCGGCCCTACGGCGATTATCTGCCGTTATTTTTCGGAACGTCGGCGAACGAGCCGTGCGTTCTGCCCGAACATATCCTCGGCACGCTGCCGAACATCAACACGACGCCGTACAATGAGAAGCCGATCGGCATCGGCCCGTTTCGCGTCGTGAAGTGGAACCACGGCCAATCGATCGAGATGGAAGCGAACCCGTTCTATTGGCGCGGCGAGCCGAAGCTCAAGCGAATCACGTGGGAGTTGCTCTCGTCGCAACAGACGCTCGCGGAGCAGGTGGAGGCCGGCGACGTCGACCTCTGGCCGTTCACGCCGCCGAGTTACCTCGGCCGCGTGCGGGCGTTACCCAATGCGCGCGTCATCTTCAAACCGAGTTTCTGGACGACGAATCTCGATTTCATCGTCAACCGGCCGCTGGTTTCCGATCATCGCCTACGAGAAGCCGTCCGCTTCGCGCTCGACCGGCAGCGGCTCATCGACACCGTCATCCACGGCTACGGCACGCGTTACGACGGGATCGTGATCCCGCTCGATCCGCCCAGAGCCGGCGACGCGGTACCGTACGCTCCGCAACGGGCCACGGATCTGCTGGCGCGTGCGGGCTGGCGGCTCGGACCCGACGGTTATCGCATCCGCAACGGCCGGCGGCTCGTTCTGGAGCTCGCGTATCCCGTCTACAGCACCGAACTCGATGAAACCGTCGAAGCGATTCGCTCGCAATTGAAGGCGGTCGGCATTCAAGTCGAGACGCGCCGCTACACGCCGAGCACGTTTTTCGCTCTCGCTCAGGAGGGTGGCATTCTGTACGCCGGTCATTTCGATATGACGGTGTTTCCGCGGATCCTCATGGCCGTGTCCGACGTCATCGAACAGTACGGTTGCGGGACGCGCCCGCCGAATGGCGAGAACGGCACGCGATTCTGCAATCCGGGTTTCGAGCAGCTCCTCAATAACGCGGAATTGACGTACGATCCGGCGCGTCAGCGGCGCCTCTTCATCAAGGCGCAAGGCTTCATGATCGAACAAGCGGTGTCGAACGTGCTCTACGTTTGGAAGGGCGGCTTCTCGGAAAATAAGCGCGTCTCCGGGTTCGATCCGCCGCCGCTGACGCCGTTCGACGACATGATGAACGTCGATGTGCGGTAACTACCCGACCGTGCGCGCGAGGAACGCGAGCGTTGCCGACCAGGCGTCCTCGGCTATCCGCTTATCGTAATGCGTCCCGCCATCATCGGAAGCGAAACTGTGCTCGGCGCCGCCGTAGACGGACAAGGTGAAGTCTTTGTGATGTCGCGAGAGCGTCTCGGTGATTCGGCTATGCTCGTCCGGCGGGATCGACTCGTCTTTCGAACCGTAGAGAAGCAGTACGGGAGATTGCAAGTCGGGCAAGCGGTCGAGGATCGAATCGAAATACCGCTTTCTCTCGGGCGCGATACCGGTACCGTAAAACGATACGGCGGCTGCGATCCGCGCGCCGTGCTCGATAGCGGTCAAAACGGCGAGTCGACCGCCGAAACAAAAGCCGATGATGCCGCGCGGCGCTTCGCCGACGGCGCCTCGTTCGTCGAGAAACAGCATCGAGCGGGCGATGTCGTCACGCAACCCCGCATCGCTCAGGGTTTGGATTTTCGCCACGCACTGTGGAATCGTATCGTAATGGAAGGTGTCGCCGCGAAAGACGTCCGGGGCCAACACGGCGTACCCGGCAGCGGCGAGCCGCCGGCATTCGGCCAACATGAAATCGTTGAGCCCGAAGCCGTAGTGACAGAGGATCATCGTTCGAGGCGGCGAGCCGCCGGCGGGCAGCGCGTAGTACGCGCGCAGATCGGCCGTGAGCTGCACGAACTTCGGTTCCGGCGCACGTTCAAGCATCTGTGATGTTACCGTTACTCTCCAAGATTATGAGTGCGACCCGATGACCGTTACACAGTCGGCCCCGAACGCGTTTTCCGACCGGACGGTCGTCGTGACCGGCGCCGGCTGGGGCCTCGGTCGCGGCATCGCCCATGCTTTCGCGGTGCACGGTGCGCACGTCTTCGGCTGCGACGTAAACGCCGAAGGTCTTCAAGAAACTGCCCGTAGCGCGCCGGCCTCCGTTACGGTGCGAGCCGTCGACGTTACCGATCGTGACGCGGTACGAGCGTTCGTCGGCGAGGCCGCGCGCGCCCATGGGCGCGTCGACGTCGTGGTCAACGACGCCGGCGGCCTTTGCGGTCAGCGAGGCGTTCCGCTCGAAGACGTGCCGGAGGCGGCGTTCGATGCGATCTTCGCAGCCAACGTGAGCAGCACGTTCCTGGTCTCGCAGGCAGCGGTAACGTACATGAAACGGCAGCGATGGGGGCGCATCGTCAATATCTCGAGCGGCGCCGGCCTCTCGCTGACCGTAACGAACATTCAAGCGTACACGGCGGCGAAGGCGGCCGTGATCGGACTAACCCGGCAGCTCGCTCACGAACTCGGACCGTTCGGCATCACCGTAAATTGCGTCGCGCCGGGAATGATCCCGTGCAATCCCTACGCGCAGGCAAAATGGGAGGCGCTGACGTCCGAGCAGCGTACGCAGGCGCTCGCAGCGATCGCAACCCGCCGCGTCGGCCGGCCGGAAGACATCGCGAACGCCGTACTCTTCTTCGCGAGCGACGCGTCGGAGTGGATTACCGGCCAGACGCTACTCGTCGACGGCGGCCGGTAGCACCCGGCGAGCGCGATCAGGCGAAGGCCGAGGCGACGATGCGGCCGACCTCCGCGAGCACGGCGCTGCGTGCGTCCGGCGATTGCGTCGAACCGGTGAAGTACGCAGCGACGACGATCGGGCTTCGGTCGGGCGGATATGCAACTGCGACATCGTTGGTAACTCCGTACTCGCCTGTGTGCCGGTCTTGTCACCGGAGGACCAGGCCGCCGGCAAGCCGGCGCGCAGCCGCTCGACGCCCGTCTTCGTGGCGAACAACCAGTTTCGGAGCCGCGTGCGACTGGACGCCGAGAGCACCGTACCCAGGGCGAGCGATTCCAGAGAGCCGGCCATCGCGTGCGGCGGCGTGGTATCGCGGGGGTCGCCGGGGATTCCCGTGTGGAGCATGGCAAATTGTTACTGAAGAGGTCGCGTGCAGTATCGTGCGTATCGCTGAAATCCGGCAACGTGCTTCGAGCTCGCAGAGTTGTGCATCGAACGCGGCGTCGTGTCGCAAGCCTACGGCCGCGAGAGCGCGTATCCGATGAACGCGCCGGTCGCCGTAGCCGCGAAATTCACGGCGTCGTTACCGACCCAAGGTAAACCGCGCCGCAGGCTCGTGCGCTCGCCGCACGTGTGCCGGTCGAGTTCGGTCGCCCGTTCGCAGCGCGGGCACCAGCGAAGCGTCTGCAACGATGCGCCGAGCACCGAATCGACGAGCGCCCCCGCGATCCCCGCGCCGGCCACCGCCGGCAGTGCGGCCCGCTCGAGAACGGCGCGCGCCACCAAAGCGAGTACCGCGGCACCCGCACATTGCCCGGCCGCCCCGAGCACCGTTACGCCGCCCGAAAGCCCGGTCGCCACCGGCCGGAGCGTCAGGATCGAGACGGGGCGCCGCTTCGCGAGGGTGCCGATCTCGGTGCCCCACGTGTCGGCCGT
>CAXUFI010000018.1:0-19606 GCA_964250245.1 uncultured bacterium | reverse complement strand
CGATAGGACGACGCCTACGGTGGTTAGCGGACGCACGAACGCCGAGAGTCTCATCCCGAACATAACCTTAGAGAACGATCCTTGAGCGATGCTGGGACGCGCGGTCTTCTCATAGGACTCTTATCGACTCCGCACGGGCTCATTCCGAGCTTCCCAGGCAGCAGCCACGATCGAGCGCATGCGGTCTTCGAAGTGGCGGCGCGAGAATTGCAAGGCGTGTTCGCGAATGCGCTCCCGCGCGAAATCCATCCCTTCGAAACGTTCGATCGCGGCGATGAAGCTCGCGACGGTCTGGTCGCTCGCGAGCACGCCCGTCTCACCGTCGACGACCGTGTCGAGCGCACCGCCGGCGCCGTAGGCGATCACGGGGCGACCGCAGGCGTTCACCTCGAGCGGCGTCATGCCGAAGTCTTCGTACTGCGGAAAGAGGAGCGCCCGCGCGCCGCGCATGAGGTCGCGCAACTGCCCGTCGCCGACGTGTCCGAGCAGTTCCACGTGTTTGGGGACGTCGCGCAACGTCTGCAACCCGCCGACGATTACGAGTCGGCGTCCGAGCGCGGCGGTCGCCGCGACCGCGATATCGATACGTTTGTACGGCACGGGGCGCGAGGCGACGAGGTAATAGTCGCCCGGTTCGCCGGCAGCGGGCGTAAAGAGTTCGGTTTCGATCGGCGGAAACACGATCTCGCTTTCGCGGCGATAGTAGGTCGCGATGCGGCGCTGCGTCGTCGTACTATTAGCGACGAAGCATTGCACGCGATTGGCCGAGACGGCGTCCCACACGCGCAGATGCGAGAAAAGCGAGGCGACGAGCGGCCGGGCCGGCGCCGGCAGCGTCGCGAGTTCCGCGACCGACCGCTCCCATAACGCCCGCATCGGCGTATGGCAGTAGCAGACGTGGACTTGATCCGCGCGGGTCAGCACGCTCTTGGCGACGGTGTGGTGCGACGAAATGACGACGTCGTATGCGGAGACGTCGAACGACTCGATCGCGCTGCGGTATAACGGAAAGAATGCGCGATGACGCGTCGTGGCCTGCGGAACGCGGCCGAGCCACGACGACCGCACGCGCGGCGCGAGTTTCGCGGGACCCGTAACGGGCGAGTAGAGCAGCGCGAAGATCGGCGCGTCCGGAAACGCCGCCGCCAGCGATTCGACGACGCGCTCGGCCCCGCCGCGCTGCACGAGCGGGTCGGAGACGATGGCGATCGACGGCGGAGCGGCCACCCGGGCGTCTTTCCGGCTGCGTCACGGTGCTCCGCCTATCCGGCTCGGAGGGACTGACTCCGAGCGAAACGAACGCGCGCTCGACTTCCCCCGAGCGCGCGTTTGAACTCGTAGCGAGAGGATCTTATCGGCGTCCAGGATCGCCCGCGCCATGCCGGCCTAATCCCTCGTACAGCGGTCTACGCAAGCAGCGGCACTCGCGGTCCGCGCAGCGCGGCACGGACCGTCGCCGTACCCGCCGGCCGGCGGATCCCGGAACGGCTGCTGCTCATCGCGACGGTCCTGACGTGCGTATGCCTGCCGCGGCTGCTTCCCGACGCCGACGCGTCTTCGGGGTCCGTCGTATCGCGCGCCGTTTGGACGTCGCTCTATCTTATCGCACTGGCCGGACTCGTTCGCGAACGCCGGTCCGCGCTGCGGCTCCTGCGCGACTCGCTGCCGGTCGTCGCCGTCGTCGTCATCGCCGTGGGATCGACACTCTGGTCCGAAGCGCCGGCGACGACGGCGAAAGAGTCGCTCGGACTCGCAGGCACCTGCCTGCTCGCGCTCTACTTCGCCTGCCGGCTCTCGCTGACCGCATTCATCGATTCGCTAGCGATCGGACTCGGGATCGTGGCCGTGGTAAGCGCCGCACTCGTCGCGTTCTTTCCGTCTCTCGGGCGCATGGCCGCCATGAACGGTCTCTGGCAAGGCGCGACCGTACATAAAAATATCTTGGGGATCGTCATGGTGCTGGGCGTGGCGACGATCGCCTGCACCCTGGACCGGTTGCACGGCCGCGGTCGCGCGAGTGCGCTCGCAATCGTTTTCCTTTCGCTCATTTTGCTCGCCGGTTCGGGAAGCACGACCAGTATCGTCGTGGCGCTCTCGCTCGGGCTCATCGTCACGGTACTGCTTTGGAGCCGGGCCGTGCGCTCCGCCCTTCCGGCGGTGGTTCTGATCGTCGCGCTTGCGGCGGGAACGGCGATCGCCCTGGCCGCGGGATTCGGCGCCGATCAACTCTTCGGCGTGCTTGGAAAAGATTCGAGCCTCACCGGACGCACCGAGCTGTGGCAATTCGTGAACGATGCGATTCGGGAGCGACCGGCCCTCGGCTACGGCTTCGACGTCTTCTTTAATCCGGCTTCTCAGACCGGCGTCGAAGCGATCCGGTCGCTCGATTGGGACGTGAATATCTACATGGCGCACAACGGCTTCCTCGACGTAACGCTCAGTCTCGGCTTGGTCGGCCTCGCTTCGGTCATCATCGCGCTCCTCATCGGCTTCAAGCGCTCGGCTGCGACGTTTTGGCGCGGCCGCGAGCTCGCGAGCGCTTGGCCGCTGCTCATCGCGATTTATACTTCGCTCGGCAATATCACCGAAGCCGGCCTGGCCCGCGTGAACGATCTCAACTGGATCGTTTTTCTCGCGGCGTTCCTCTACGCGACGGACGAAGGCCGGCGTCGCCGCGGTACGGTTCCCTCCGGCACGGCCGTCGTAGCGTCATAGCGCGTTCGGTAACGGCGGTCCCGGCGCCGCCGCTCCGGCGTTCCGTCGCGGGCGCGGCGTTCGTCGTCATGGCCGCTTCCGTACTCTCGGCGCTGCTCGGGTTCGGCCGCGAAATTATCGCCGCGCACTACTATGGTACGAGCGCGGAGATGGATGCCTATCTGAACGCCTTAACCGTACCGGCGGTGGCGTTCGATATCTTTAACGGCGCGCTCGTCGCCGCGCTGGTGCCGACGTTCAGCGAGTATATGAGCCAAGGCCGCAGCGACGAGCTGCGAAGCCTCGGCAGCACGATTCTGGGCGCGCTCTTCGTCATCATGACCGGACTCGCCGTACTCGGCTGGTTTCTCGCGCCCGCGTACGTGCCGGTCGTCGCGCACGGCTTCCCGCCGGGCGAGCAGCGCCTGGCCGTCGAGATGGTGCGCTGGCTCATGCCCGGTATCGTCGCGACGAGCCTCAGCGGCGTCTGTGTCGCGCTGCTCAATGCGAACCATCATTTTCTCGCCTCGGCACTCATTTGGGTGGCGGCGAACGCCGTGACGATCGCGATCGTTATCGCCTTCCATCGCGAACTGGGCATTTTCGCGCTGGTACTCGGCACGGTGCTCGGCCTCTTCGCGCAGTTGCTCGTTCAAGTGCCGTCGATCGTTCGCTACCGCCTCTACCGCCCCGCGCTCGATCTTCGCCATCCGGGAATAGCGAGGTCGGCCGCGCTCCTGCTACCCGTTATTTTGGGTTCGGGCGCCGCCCAAATCAACACCGCCTTCGACCGCTACTTCGCTTCGACGCTGAGTGCCGGTTCGACGGCCGGTCTCGGCTACACGACGAAGCTCGCGTATCTACCGGTGCTGATCGTGGCCGGTGCGATCGCGACCGTCATTTTTCCGCTCGTCGCAGGCCAATTCGCAAATTCGGATCCGGCCGGTCTGCGGCGCAGTATCTCGCTCGCGCTGCGCATGGTCGGCTTCATCGTTATTCCATGCGCCGCCGGTTTGAGCGCGCTCGCGTATCCGATCGTGCAAGCGCTCTTCGAACGCGGCGCCTTCGGTCCGGCTTCGACGGCCCTCTGCGCGAGCCTAATTCCGTTCGCGTGCCTGCCCTTAGTTACCATCTCGTACAACACGGTGCTCGGGCGCATCTGCTACGCCTGTAAGAAGGTGCGCTTGACCGCCATCGCCTCGGTCGTAACGGTAGCGATCAACATCGTCCTCTCCGCGACGTGGTTGCCTGCGCTCGGCGCGCACGGCTTGCTGCTCGCCAACGGCGTCGCCGGACTGATCCTGTCGGCCACGATCGTCGCGTCGCTTTCACGTTCCATCGACGGTCTCGAATGGAAGCCGCTGCTCTCCTCGCTCGTACGCGTCGCCGCCGCCTCGCTCGTCATGGTCGTCGCCGTAGCTGCGCTCGCGCACCTTTACGTCGTCACGGCAGCGTTTCCCATCCGCGCGCTCTCCTTGGCCGGGCTTCTCGCGGCCGCGGCGGCCGTCTACATCGCCGCCGCGCACGTCTTACGGCTTCAAGAACTCGTCATCGTTTACGACGCACTGCGCCAGAAGTTTTTGCGCCCATAGGAGCGAGTCTATTCCGTCGTGGCATTCGGATTAGCGCGGTGAGTCGTATCGCAACCAGTGCAAATTAGCGGGGGTGATGCTCGCATCCACGGGCGTCGCTATTTCGTAATGCCACGTCGGATCGTTGCCGACTTTGCGCGGCGTCGTACCTTCGGCGATCATCTCGTCTTCCATGAGTTCCCACTGAGAGGGCCGGCCCACCGCCGTCCACGTGTAGTCGCTGACGATCTGTAAGTACCAGCCGTTCTCCGCCCCCGTACACGTCCGGGTGCAGGGACCGTTGTCCAGCACGATCCAGCCGTAATCGTGCAGGTTGTGATAGAGCGTCTTCACCCAGCGCGGTTGCGGCATCTCCTCGATCTGCGCGTCGGTTTTATCGAGCCAGAGAATCGCGCCGAACGGCGGACAGCGTGCGGGGCCACGACCCGTGCTGTAGGCGGCCGGATATACGAAAGCGTGGCCGGCGCAGTTCGGAACGATATGCAGCGTGTGCGGGATGTTCTGATCTAACCACTCTACCGGGTCCACCGCGTCGGCCGATTCCGGCGTCGAGCCGGCACTCCCGTTGAAGCAGCGGTTCGCGCTGCCCGCAAAACACGTGGCGTTCACCGCCCCGACGGCTTGCGCGTACACCGGGTTCGGCCGGCCGTCGCGCAGGGGATGCATCGTTCCGCGATGCGAATCGGGGCTGCCGGTGTTGAATTCGTAGGCGTTGTATTCGACGTTCTTCGCGCTGTCGACGACGTCGAATAAATAGTCTTGCGCCGACGCGCTGTCGGCGACCGCGCCGCTCGGGATATGGACGTCGGTATACGACGTTTGCGAGACGCCCCGGTCGTTGTTGCATCGAGAGCCGGCGGCGCAGGCGAGCGTGTAGGCCGGATCTGCGCCGGCCGACGCGTAAATCGGAATCGCGTCGAAAGCTTCGCTCGACGGATCGCCGGGAACGTTCGGAGCCACCCGGCCGAGATATGAAACCGTCGCACCAAAAAACGCTTCGTTGTACGTTGCCGACTCGGCGTCTACTTTTACCGAACACGGGTCCCGGCGACAGACTCTGACGGTAAACGGGTTGGGGTTCAACGCCAATCTCGGCGCCGGAGAGGCCGAAGGTTCGTAATGCGTTGCGGGGCTGGCCGTCGGCGCCGGTGGCGGTGAAGCGCCGTCGGCGATGATCTCGATTCCGGCGATCGACGCATTATTCACCGAAGCATTCAGGGCGAGCGCGATCGCACCGTAAGCGTCGGCGGTACACACGAACTGCTGCACGATGGCGATATTGACGCCGCCCGCAGCCCTGAAGATATCGAAGTCGCTCAGCACGCGCATGTTATTAAGCGATACGTCGAACAAACGCTTCCCCGCGGCTTCGAAGAAAGACTCGACGAAATGCAGGCGTACGCGATAGCGCGCGCCCGGGACCAGCTTGTCGATCGTGTAGGTCATATGAGCCGCCCAGCGTTGCGAGTCGTAGATCGCCTGCGGCGCCGGCTCTATAACGCGGTGCGTATCGATCGCATTGCCAATGACGCGCACCCCTCCGGCGCTCGTCATGCGATAACCGGTATCCGCCAGCCAGTACGGCGAGACCGCTCTTCCTCCGGCATCGATTCCGAAAGCGGTTGCGGTTGCCGCAGGTGCGAGCCTTTCGCCCGCGGCCTGCGGCAAGGCCGGAGCGCCACCAGAGAATGCTTCGCCCGGCCTTCCGCACGCACTGACGCTTTGTAGCAGAACGAGCGTCAGGAACACCCGTAAGGAAAATTCGCTCATCGTTCGTTTTTTCGGACTCGATGTCTTCGGCTGTAGCTCGCCGCTCGTCGCACGTAGCATGCGACGAATTACCGCGCGCGCGAGCGCGCTCGGACCGCTTCGAGATCGCCGGCATCGGCGTTTTCGCTAACGAGGGGGAGACGTCAACGACGTTTCTGATTTAAACCGATATGCGGGGCGAACGCAAGCCCTATTCTTAACGCGAAGAGCCAGCAGATGTTTAAGCGTTACGCACGTATTACGGGTCACTTGCGCGACGCTTATGAGTTTTTATGCACCCACGCCGCGCGTTATTCTTAATTGCGCTCTCGTAAGCGCGAGCAGCCACATCGATGTTTGGCGAGCACGCGAGCCGGCGTTGCCGTTCGCGAGTTCGAACGCAGCAGTGAGGCCGTGCGGATCTAAATGAAGTTGCCGGAGCGGTTACGTATTCGGAGAGCGCGATCGTAGATCGCGAGCAACTGTTCGTAATTTACGGCATCCGTAAACGACGTTGCGTAGCTGCGTCGCGCGTTCTCGCTCAGTCGTGCGCGCAAACCGGCGTCGCCGCCGACGCGTGCGACCGCGGCGGCGAGAGCGCGTGCGTTGCCGGTCTCGAATAAGATGCCGGTGACGCCGTGCTCGATGAGTTCGGGAAGCGCTCCTGCCGTCGAGGCGATGACGGGTGTCCCGAGCGCGAACGCTTCGATCACGACGCGTCCGAACGGTTCGGCCCAGCTAGCGGGCAAAATCAAAGCCTTTGCGCCCGCAATCAGGCGACACGTGTCCCGGCTCGAACGCGCGCCCAGAAGCTCGACGTTTTCGGCAACGGTTACGCCCGCTGGAAGCGCACCCGCGCCCACCAGTCTCAGACGCGCGTTCGCGCAACCGCGCCACGCTTCGAGAAGCACGGCGATGCCTTTCTCTTCGGTCAGCCGGCCGGCATAGATGAAATAGTCGCCGGCCGGAGTCGCGGACGCAGCGGCTTGCGGCGCGACGATAAAATTGGGCTTGATCGAAATACGTTCCGGCGGGAAGTCGCCCGCGACCAGCCGATCGCGCACGTAAGCCGTCAGTGCCACGTACTGGTGAACGGACGACCTCCACGTGCCGAGCGCCCAGTGCGCCGCCGTCATCGCCGCGACGGCTCCGGTCGCGACCCGGCTGCCTCGGTAACAGCGGTTCACGACGCCCGGCCACGCCAGCTTCTTGCCGATGCAAAGCTCGCAATGCGCTCCGTCGCGAAATAACGACGCCGCCGGGCAAACGAGCCGGTAGTTGTGCACCGATTGAACGACGGCCGCGCCGCCCCTCGCGGCAGCGTAGTAGACGGCCGGCGACCAGCGCGGAAAGAAATTTTGAACGTGCAGTATGTCGAACTTCTTTTGTGCGAAACGCGCGGCGACGCGCCGGTACGCCGCTTGCGACCAGACCGCGCTGACCGCCGTGCGCACGTTTCCCGCGGACGGGATCGCATCGTTGTCGAGCTCGAGCAATTCGACGTCGTGGCCGCGAGCGTTCAGGAGCGCCGCTTCGGCGAGCGCGACCTCGTCCTCACCGCCCTTTATTTTATAACGGTTGTGCAGCATTAGTACGTTTACCGCACGCGCCGCTACGATCTTCACCCGAAGGCGGCGCGCAGTTCGCGTTTTTCGCCCGGTATGAAGATAAAGTTATTGACGTAATCCGAGTTTTTAAAACGCATTTGGGAGACGTCGGCCCGTTGCAGGGCGGAGATCGTGCCGGCTCGATACGCGTGCAGGCCGTTACGCAAATAGTAGACCGAATAATCGAGTGCCTGCACGCCGGCGATGATCGCCTCGGATCTGCCGGGATGATGCCGCTCTTCGATCTCGACGACCAACACGGGGCGCTCGCGCTCGATCGTCTCTCGAGCTCCCTCGAGCGTAGCGGCTTCGTGACCTTCGACATCGATCTTGATCGCGTCGACGTTACGCAGCGCGAACTCGTCGAGCGTCCGCACCGGAACCTCGCTCGCCGTCGTGGGCAGCGTGCCGTTCGCATCCTGCTCGAGCGAGGCCAGCGCCTCGATGCGATCGCCGCCGACGAGCGGCGTGCGTAGAATGGCGCGTCCCTTGCGGTCGGAAAGCGCCAGAGCGTGCACCTCGACGTTACGGGGCAGCGTCTTTCGAAGCAGCTCCGCGAGCGCCGCGTTCGGCTCGAAGGCGATGACCGAGGCGAAATGACGCGCCGCGTACCAGGACCACTGGCCGTAGTTGGCGCCGATATCGATGAAGCGTCCGCTGCCCGCGACTCGCGCCAAGCCTGCGAGCTCGGGTTCCGGCGTCGCTCGCGCGAGCGAGTAGCGCCGCACGAGGTGTCGGGGAACGATGCGCTTCGCGATGCTTCGCAGCGGTGCGAGATTCATGACGACCGGTTGCCGGCTGTAACGGTGAGCGCCGCCGCCCGCGCTGCGCGGGCGTAGCCGCTTGCGACGAAGCCGGCTACGCCCGCGAGTTCACCGAAAGCTAGCGAGTAATCGCAAACCGCGTGCGCGGCGCCCGCTCGGCCGAGCGAGACGATGCGCGCCGGCAGCAGGCATAAGCTCCAGACCGTCAGCGAACAGGCTCTAAGAAGAACGATGCACGCGTGTCCGACCGGCCGGCGAGAGAGCAGCAACGCGCAGCGCGCGTGCGAATTACCATGGCGGAACTTCCCGGCCGCGATCGAGCGCAGCCGAGTCCGGGAGACGGAGAGCGTCTCGGTCGCGACGGCGCCGGCCGCGTAGACGATCTTACCGCCGCCGGCCCGCAACTGCATAAAAAACAAAGTATCTTCGCCGCCGTAGCAGCTAAGCCCGGGATCGAAACGAAGCTGCAGCGACGCGACCGAGGCGAGCACGACCAGGCAATTCGCCGTGTTGCCGTAGCTCAAGCCGGCACCATCCTCGGCCCGCGGCGGCTCGAAAAACCGTTCCTGCATGGCCCACTTCGGCGTGCCCGCCGCAAAACGCGTGAGCACCCGGCCGACGACGGCATCCGCACCCGATACGGCTCGCACGCGAAGCAGCTCGGATAGCCAGGCCGGGTCCGGCACTTCGTCATCGTCGATCATCGCCAAAAGCTCGGCTCTACCGGCCGCATAGGCAAGGGCCGCGTTTTTGACCGCGGCCGGCCCCGGCTCGGGAACGTGCACGTACTCCAGCGGCTGCTCGAAATACGCGTTGGCCTCACGTATCCGCGATTCGGCAGCGGGCCGCCGATCGTTCGCGATTACGACGATCCGGAGATCGTAGCGCGTCGAGTCGACATCCTGCCGGGCGAGATGTCGTAACAACTCGCCGAGCCGTTCCGGCCGGCGGATCGCGGGAACCGCGACGCAGACGCGCGTACGAACGCGCGCCGGCATCGACGCGAGCGGCGGGCGACGGACGTCCCGCTCGAGCAGCGCGGTGGCCGCGGCATGCGTTTTACACGCGATGGCGGCGGTCGAGTAGGCGGCGTCGACTAAGCCGTACGCTCGCTCCGCAAGCGACGCCGCGAACTCGGGGCTCTCCCAAAGGCGCGTCGCCGCCGCGACGAACTCGTCCACGCTCTCACGCAGTAAGAGGTGCTCGCCGTCCCGCACCGCAAGCCCCTCCGCGCCGACGGAGGTGCTTACGACGGGGATTCCCGCCGCAAAAGCCTCGATGATTTTCAGCCGCGTACCGCCGCCCGTCGTCAACGGCACGACCGTTAGATCGCAAGCGGCGAGATAGTCGCGCGTGTCGGTAACGTATCCCGTGACCACGATCGCCGGATCGCGCTCGCTCGCCCGCAGCATGTGCGGCGTCGGGCGCCGGCCCACGAGCACCAAACGCGCGTCGGCGAAACGCTCGCGCAGCCGCGGAAAGATGTCATCGATGAGGACGTGCGCCGCCCGGGCATTCGGCGGATGCTCGAAGAGACCGACGAAACATAGCGAGTGTTGTTGCCGTGGCAGCGCCGGCGACGCGTCCGCGCCGCCGGCGCGCACGGCCGCGTAACGCTCGACGTCGACGGCATTGGGAATAACGCGGCTGCGAATCGGCCGGCGCATGAACGCGTTAAGCCGCTCGAGGTCGTCCGGGCTCGTGAGCCAGACTTCGTCGGCACTCTCGAACAACCGCCGTTCGATATCTTTTGCCAGAAACCAGCGAACGTAGGAACGTGCGATCAGCAGCGGGTTGCGCGATTTGCGCAACATCTCGCTCTGCAGCAACGACTCGATGTTATGGGCGTCGACGACGATCTTGCCTCCCACTTCGCGCAGGATCGCGGGAAACGCGTCGAGCCAGTTCTCGATAACCGTCAGGTCGGGCTCGAATTCACGCGCGAATTCCTGCAGCGAATGTGAGAGCCGTTCGGCGTATCGCTCGTTCGTAACGTGGAATTCGCGCGGTACGAAGAGGCGCCGCACCGTCGACCGGGCTCGCGCGAACGCCGGCCGGGGCTCCTCCTCGTCGTGATGGCGCCAAGCGGTGACTCCGGGCAGCGTGGAGACGTGCGGCTCGCGTTCGCCGACCGAGAAGACGGCGACCGGGCCGAACCTCGCGAGCGCCTGGATATTAACCCAATTGCGGACGGGCGCGCCGCTCGACGGCGGATAGGGCGCGTTCCTCGTTATAAAGAGCGTCCGAATATCGCTAACTCGCAATCAGCAAGTCGCCGCCGCCGCGCTCGGTCCGCGCGCGCGCCGCGACGCGCTCGTTGATCCAGGCGAACGTTCGCTCGAGACCGGCCCGCAACGGGCTCGACGGAGCCCAGCCGAGACGCTCGCGCACCAGACGGTTATCCGACCGGCGTCCCCGCACGCCCGTCGGTCCCGGGACGTTGTCGATCTGTAGCGACTTTCCCGCGATGTCCATCGCCATCCGCGCGAGATCGTTGATCGTAATCATCTCTTCGGAGCCGATATTGATCGGTCCGGTGACGTCCGAAGCCATTAAACGTTGAACACCGTCCAGACATTCGTCGACGTAGAGGAACGAACGCGTTTGCCGGCCGTCGCCCCAAATCTCGATAACGCCGCCGTCGGGCGTTTCCGCTACTTTACGGCAGAGCGCGGCCGGCGCTTTCTCTCGTCCGCCCTCCCAGGTACCTTCGGGTCCGAATATGTTGTGGAAGCGAGCGATCCGAACGTCGACGCCGTAGTTGCGCAGATACGAAAGATAGAGCCGCTCGCTAAAAAGCTTCTCCCAGCCGTACTCGCTGTCGGGCGCGGCCGGATAGGCCGAATCCTCGGAGCAATCGGGGTTATTGGGATCGAGCTGATTACGCTCGGGATAGATACAGGCCGAAGATGAGTAGAAAAAGCGCTTCACGCCGGCTTTGACGCCCGCTTCGAGAACGTTCAAATTTATCGTCGCCGAATTATGTAAGACCGCCGCATCGTGCAAGCCCGTAAAAATGTACGCGGCGCCGCCCATATCGGCGGCGAGCTGATAGACCTCGTCCACGCCCGGCACGATCTCGTCTACGGCTCGCGGATCGCGCAGATCCACAGTAACGAATTCATCGGCCGCCGTCGGCGAGAACTCCGGGTGTTTCACGTCGGCTCCGAGAACCCAAAGGTCTCGCTCTTTGAGCCGACGCACCAAGTGGCTCCCGATGAAGCCGCCGGCGCCGCAAACCAAAACTCGCTTCATGATGTACTCACCTTTCGTGCCGATTAGTATCGCCGCAGACCGAGTCGCTGCAGCGTAAAGAAAAACAGGAACGCCGGATTGTTTAGGCAGTAGCGCTTCCATAATCGCTTGGGCTCGAGAAGCAGACGAAATAGCCACTCCAGGCAGAGCTGCTGCATCCAGGCCGGTGCTTGCCGCAAGTTGCCGGCATGAAAGTCGAAGGCCGCTCCGACCCCGATGAGGACCGAGGCTTTTAGCGTCGGCCGCTGCTCCGCCATCCACCGTTCTTGCTTGGGCGTGCTCAGCCCGATCCACACGATGTCCGCGGCCGACTCGTTGATGCGGCCGATCGCCGCGCTTCGCTCGCGATCGGTCAACGCTCGAAACGGGGGAGCGAACGTCCCCGCGACACGCAGGTCCGGAAACCGCTCGCGGAGCCGGCTGGTGAGACGCTCCAACGTTTGCGCGGTGGTTCCGTAAAAGAAGTGCGCGTAACCCGGCGCGAGCGATGCGGCGCAGACGTCGAGCATGAGATCCGGCCCGTAAACGCGGCCGCAGCCGTCGTGTCCCGCGGCGCGACTGATGTAGACGAGCGGCATGCCGTCGGGCGTAACGATGCCCGCCGCGTTGTGAACCCGCTTGAGATCGGGTTGCCGCTGCGACTCCATGATCCCGTGCACGCCGGTGACGCAAACGTAGGTGCGCTTGCGTTCGGCGACCCAGCGAAGAATCTGCGCCGTGCTTTCCTGCAGGTTGATCGCGTCGACGAACACGCCGAGGACGTTTACTTTTGCCATCGCTACGTGGGCGACTCCGCAACCCCGCGGCGCTGTCGTTCTTTATCGACTAAGGTCGGCCGGCGGCCGGCGGACAGAGCGGCGGGTGCCGGGATCGCCGGATCGTCGTCGATCAGCGACGGGTCGAGCGCGACGAGACCTAAGAAACGGGGCCCGAGATAATCGAGCGCGGCCGAGAGGCGCAGGTCCTCGGGGAGTTCGCGACGGCCGATCCGCACCGCAACGAGAACCGCATCCGCAGTCGCGACGATCGTGTTCGCGAACGCAGGCGCGGCCCCGGGTCCCGTGCTTATAACGACGTAATCGTTTCTGCTTCGCAATACGTCCAGCGCCGCTTCCGCGCCGCGATGACTGGTCTTGCGCTGCAGCGTCACGTCGCCGAGCGCGAGCACCGCGGCTTCTCCCGGCTCCGGATCGGTCGCACCCTGCAAACGTCCGATCTCCTCGAACGAGAGTCCGGCGGGGAAAGACGACGGCGCGTCGGCAGCGAGCGACGTATTCACGAACAGCGTATTGTAACCGATGGTCGCGAGGGAAGTAGCGAGCCCGCGAGCGGCGATGAGACCGCCGTCCTGCGCCGTCGACGCGGTAACGGCGACGATTCCCGGCCGCCCGACCTCGCTCTCGATGCGAACGCGGAGCAGATCGAAGTCGTTCACCGGTCGCTACGAATCTCCATGAGGACGGGCCTGCCGTACGCATCCTCCATCTCGCGCGTGCCCCAGAAGCGGCGATCGAGCGCGTCGACGGCGAACGCGGCGCCGAACGCGAGCACGCACACCAGACCGCCGATGACCAGCGGCCACCAATCGCGTTCGGCGGGTCCGGGCACCGCGCGGCTCACCACCACGAGATTGCCGAGCGACGCCGCCTGCGCCGCGTCGGCCTGCGTGGTACCGAGCCGCTGCGTGAGAGCGAGATACCGGTCCAGAGCCGCGCTGCGCTCGGCGCGCAGCGTCCCGAGCGCGGCACCCGCTCCCGCGACCTGCGTGAGATGCCGCTGCTCGGCGACGAGCTGCTCGTTATTCGCAAGCAGCCGCTCGCGATCGGCCGCTAAAGCGCCGGCGGCCCGCGCGCGGTCCAGCAGCGATTGCGTGTACGAAGCACTTAGGCCGGCACCGTCTTTAACCGCCGATGCTGCGGCGGATGAAAGCGACGTCCGCTCGCGGCTGACGCGCTTCTGCAACGCCTTGAGCCCGGGAAACGATTCACGGAACGAAGCGCGCTCGGAGTCGAGATCGCCGACGTCTCGCGCGAGTTCGCCCTGCAACTGCTGATAGACGACTTGCTTCTGCAAGATCTCGCCGCGAACGATCGGTTTGATCTCGGCGAGCTGCCGGTCGAAGGCCGAGACGAGCGCCGAGTCGGCCGCGAGCGTTGCCGAAAGCTGCCGATGTTCGACCCGCAATTCGTCGATTTGCGACGTGAGGTCGTCGAGCACGCGGTCCGACGCCGCAAAGGCGTGCCTGGACTGCAGCAGGCGGTCGTCCGCGGCGATCTGAGCCCGGCTCTGAGCGATCCGTACCGTCAACGCTGCGATGGCATCGTTGTAGCCGCTCGTCGCCACTTGGTGGAAATACGCAGACGACTCGTCGGCGATCGCATTGGCGACCGCGGCCGACCGCGGACCGTCTCCATCTTCGTATGTTAATTCGAGCGTACTCGCCTTTGCCGGGCTTTTCGTCTTGATTTTCTTTCCGAGCGCGAGCGGATTCGTTCGTAACTCGAGACGTTTGATGACCCGGTCGAGTACGGCCGTGCTCGCGACGATCGTCGGCAGATCCGGGTTGGATTCGGTCGTATCTTTTGACGTCTGGCTAACGATCAGCAACTCGGCCGTCGCGCGAAATACCGGCGGCGTAAGCTTTTTAACGACCGGCATGAGGATGATGCCGATCCCGCAGAGCGTAACGATGACGACCCAACGCCGGCGCAGCACGTCGACCAGATACGTCCAATCCTTATTCTTCAAGCTCGTTTCCATACGTACGCGTTAGAGGTGTGTCGCGTTGTAAACGCCGGCGAGCGCATTGACGATGCCTTGAAAAAATCCGGAGGCGTCGATACGATGACCCTCCGGCACGTAAACGACGTCGCCGTCGACGAGCGGCACGTTGGCGGAGAGATCGCCGTGTTGCAAGTTCGTGAGATCGTAGGAACGGCGCTCGCCGTTGTGAACGACCTCGATACCTCGGACCTTCGCCCACTTCGTCGGGCCGCCGGCGACGTACAGCGCGCTGAGCAGCGTGGTGCCGTTCTTAAGGGTGAACTCGCCGGGATTAGGCACTTGTCCGAGCACGGTAACGCGCGGCGCCGCCCGCACGACGATCGTATCGCCGTTTTGCGGAACCTGACGCAGCGCGGCGCTGCCGAGCGGGAGCGCGACCTCTTTGCCGTCGCGAACGAGCGAGGCGTCCGACGTCGAGGCGCTCGCGAGGGGACCGCCGGCAGCCAACAGCGCCTGCTCGAGCGTATCGGACTCGTAGAGGTAAATGGATCCCGGAGCGGCGACCTCGCCGCGCACGTCGACCCGGATCGGCTTACTGGCGAAACGCAGCGTGTCGCCGGGTACGAGCGTCGGTCCCGGCAAGCCGGAGCGCAGCAATTGCTCCCCGTCGATCGGCGCTCCGGCGCGCTTATCCCGCTCGACGACGACCTTACGGAGATCGATCGACGAACGCGATAAGACTCCGCCGTATTTATCGCTCGGCGTCAACACTTGCGCGACGTCTCGCTCGAGTTCTTCGCGCAGTTGACCGAGCGCCGACGACAGCGTCTCGCCGGGCAGGAACGGTAAACTGCCGACCGTAGCGCCGGTTAAGAAGATGAGCTGACTCTGTTGCAATAAGCGCACGTTAACGACCGGATCGCGAACGAATGCGACTAACCGCGACTCGATAAGCCCGCCGATCTGCCGCGTACTCCGACCGGCTACGTTCAAGGTACCGGCGACGGGCAGCGAGATCGAGCCGTCGGCCGCGACGACGACGCTGTCGGCATTAAGCCCCCGTAGCCGACTTTGCGAATCGTCGACGACGGCCGCGTAATTGAGTACGTCCACCCCGAGCGTATCGCCGGGATGAACGAGCGGCGCCCCGGCGGTCGTCAGCGGCACAAGGGCAGCCAGGGTCGCGACCGTGCCGCAGAGCGGGCGGGCAGCGAGGCGAATCATCGCGGCCGTACGTAGGCGCATACGCTCGGGGCCGGCCGCTCGAAATGCACTTCTTAAGAACAATTCATGAACCCATCTAGCCGGCTGCGGAACGAAATAAGAGAACGGAGCGCGTGATAAAAGCGCCGCTCGGAGGAAGCTCGGCATAAGCGATAACTGCCGGTTACTAACTGCTATCGAACCGTAGCAGAATTACGCAGACAATAACAAGCAGTAAGTGGCGTTGGTAGTTGAAACGCTCGCTTTTTTCTTTTCCGTTGGACCTTTGGCCGATCGAGCGCGCTTCCTAGTTACGAAATACAAGCCTCCGGCTTCGCTTGCCGCGCCGCCGGCGAACGACGCCGTCCAAGATGGCCGCGATCCGTTCGGCATGAAGGTTCGCATCGAAGAGCCGCGCATGCGCGCGCGCATCGCAGGCAAGCCGGCCCCGGTCGCGACCGAGCAGTTCGAGGACGCCGCGCGCGAACGCCGCCTCGTCGTCCGCCGGAACGACGAGACCGCTCACGCCGTCGGCGATGGCTTCGGGCGCGCCGCCCTCGTTAAAAGCGACCGTCGGCACGCCGCAGGCCGCCGCCTCGATGATCGTGCGCCCGAACGGTTCGGCCCGCGACGTATTGCAATTCACGTCCAGCACCGCGTATGCGACGCGCGGGTCGTCGAGCCAGGGTACGAAGTGCGTGCGCTCCGCGATACCGAGCGCGACGGCCATCGCCCGCAGCTCGTCCGCGAACTCCGCATCGCGGAACATCGCTTTGCCGACGATGACGAAGTGCGCGTCGCTGCCTTGGCTCACGAGCTTCGCGATCCGCAAGAACCGGTCGTGACCCTTCCAGCGATTGATGCGGCCGAGGATGCCGACGAGCGGAACGCCGGGCGGCAGCTGCAGCGTCGCGCGCGCGTCGCGGCCGTCGGGCAGCGTTTCGTACTCGCGCAAGTCGAGCGGATTAGGGACGGTCAGCGTATCGGGTAACGCGAGCTCCTTCGCCACCGCTTGCGAGATCGCGATCCGACGCTGCGTGCACGTGATGCCGACGAGGCGCAAGAGCGTTACCGCGCGGCCGCTCAAGATGTCCCGCAGGTGCATCACGACCCGCAAGCCGGCGAGCCGGCCGGCGACGGCGCCGAGCACGTGCGCTTTCACCGTATTCGTGTACACGATATCGGGCGCGAGCCGGCGATACGCCGCGCGCAAACGCGGTACGATCGTCAGCGTGGCGAGCGCCGCGGAGAGGGTTAACCGCTCCCGCTGCACGGCCATGACGGCCGGCGACAACGCAACGACCTCGACCGGAAAACCCCGGCGGCGCAATTCGTCCGCGTACGCGCCGTCTTCGAAGAGGAGCACCCGCGCTTCGACGCGAGCCGGCAAATGCGACAGCAGCAGTTGCAGACTCCGCTCCGCTCCGCCGGCATTCGCGCCGCTCTGACCGACGAAAACGACGCGCAGAACTTACAGCCGTTCGGCGAGATAGAGCCGCAGCGCGTCGGCCGCGACGCGGTCTTGGGCCATCGAATCGCGATTGCGAACCGTCACCGTGCCGTCTTCGAGCGACTCGTAATCGACCATGATGCAGAACGGCGTGCCGATCTCGTCTTGCCGCCGGTAGAGTTGGCCGACGTTGCCCTCGTCATACGCCGTTCGGGCGAACGGCCGTAAACCACGTTCGATATGCCGCGCCCGCTCGACGAGTTCGGGCTTATTGCGCGCGAGCGGAAACACACCGACTTGCACTGGCGCGATCTTCGGATGGAACCGCAGCACGGTTCGCTTCGTCTCCTTGCCGTCGTCCGGATCGACCGTCGTCTCGTTATCGTAGGCGTCGATCAGCATCGTTAAGGCCGTGCGATCCATACCCGCCGAACTCTCGATAAGGATCGGCGTGTAACGCGTTTTCGTCGCCTCGTCGAAATACGAGAGATCCTTGCCCGAAAGCTTCATATGGGCATCGAGATCGTAGGTTCCCCGGTGCGCGATCGACTCGAGTTCGCCCCAACCCCACGGAAAGAGATACTCGACATCGGTACCGGCCTTCGCATAGTGCGGCCGCTCCTGCGCCGTTAACTCGTAGAAGCGCAACCGCTCTTGGGCGATGCCGTAATCGCTATACCATTTCTTACGCGCCGTCACCCACTCGTCGTACCATGTTAGATCGCGGCCGTCGTCGGGCACGAAGAACTCGAGCTCGGCTTGTTCGAATTCGCGCTGCCGGAACGTGAAGTTTCCCGGCGTGATCTCGTTCCGAAACGATTTACCGATCTGCGCGATGCCGAAGGGCGGCTTCTTTCGCGCCGTCTGATACACGTTTTTAAAGTTGACGAACATACCTTGCGCGGTCTCGGGGCGCAGGTACGCGCGCGAGGCCGAGTCTTCCAGCGGCCCGATCGACGTCTGCATCATTAGATTGAAATCGCGCGGTTCCGTCAGCGTTCCCGCCAGCCCGCAATCCGGACAGCGCTCGAGCGTCGCGAGGTGATCGGCGCGAAAACGGTGTTTGCAATTCTTGCAATCGACCAGCTTATCGTGAAATGCCGCGACGTGGCCAGACGCGATCCAGGTACTCGGGTGCATGACGATCGACGAATCGAAACCGACGACGTCGTCGCGCAGTTCGACCATCTCGCGCCACCACGCGTTCTTCACGTTGCGTTTGAGAATCGAGCCGAGCGGACCGTAATCGAAAAAACCGCCGATGCCGCCGTAAATCTCGCTCGACTGAAAGATGAAACCGCGCCGCTTCGCAAGCGCGGTAATCTCCTCCATCGTTACGCGGGCCGGCTGCGTCATCATCCCGGTTCGGTTACGTCCGCGATGGCGGTCGGCCTCCCCGAGTACTGCCGGCCGCGCCACTCGACGCCGCGACCCGACAGCACGCGCCAGGTCGAATTTAAAACGATCGCACCGAAGAACGCCATACCGAACGGCTGGAAGAATGCCGCGCTCGGCTCCATGCCGACCATCTCGATACTGCGCCGCGACGTCGCGATGAGCGCGGCCGTGGCGGCCGCCGCCTCCAGCGCGCGATAAGGCTTGCGTGCGGCGACGGCGAGCACCGCGACGAGCGGCGGCGCGCTCAGAAGAAACATGGCGGCCGCACCGCCCAGCAGCGCCACGAGCTTGCCGGCGGCGCCCGCAAAGACGTTCTTCGTGAAGCCGCGCCAGATCTCGGGCAGCGAGTGGTACATGCGGACGGTGGCCAGTCGCGTTCCCCCGCCGAGTATGAAGCGAAAGCGTCCGTCCGCTTTTATCCGTTGCGCGAAGCGGACGTCCTCGACGAGTTCGTCACGCAGCGCCGCGTGGCCGCCGAGCGCGTCGTACGCCGCTCGTTCGACGAGGATGTACTGTCCGTTCGCGAGCGCCCGGCGCGGTTGCAACGGGTCGTTAAGCTGCGCGAGCGTGCCCGAGACGGCCATGACCATGCCGAGAATGAACGGCAGCGTCGCGCGTTCCCAGACCGTGCCGAGCTCTTGCCGGGTCGCGACCGACAGCGCGTCGGCGCGCGCGGCGAGCGTGAACGCGAGTGCCGAAGCGACGCCCGTCGGCGCGTGCACGGAATCCGCGTCGGTAAAGAGGAGCCAGGCGCCGGCCGCGACGCGCGCGCCCTGGTGCAGCGCCCACGGCTTCCCGATCCAGCCCGCGGGCAATTCTTCTCCCGCGAGGACCCGCACGTTCGCGAACTCGCGCGCGAGCCCGGCGAGAATCGCCGGCGTGGCATCGGTCGACCGGTCGTCAACCACGACGACGTCGACGTCGACGAACCGTTGCGTCGCGAGCGACCGCACGCAGCGTTCGATCGACCGTTCTTCATCTCTCGCCGGTACGATCACCGAGACCGCCGGTAAGCGGCGCTCGGGGGCTCGCGCCAGCAACGGCACGTCGAACCAGCTCGCCGCGAAGCGCGCCGAATGCACGGTAAACGCGAGCGCTGCGGCCGCGCTGAGGTGCGTCAGCCAGGTCGCCGCGCGCAGCACCTACGCCGTCGTTACGGCGGCCCGGCTC
>CAXUFI010000017.1:0-20013 GCA_964250245.1 uncultured bacterium | reverse complement strand
GTCGGCACCGATCGCCACGCTGACGTTCAATCGCCGCCGATCGCGCGGCGGCTCGGAAGAACTTGTCCCGACAGTACGTCTTCGAGCCGGACCGCAGGATAACCGACCGAAGCCCCGGCACTCGACCGCCAGGCATCGACGATGAGATCGCGCAATTCGCTCGCGCCGTTCGCGACGCACCTCGTCGCGAACGCGATTGCTTTGGGTGACGCCGAGGCGAAGCCGTGCTCGCCTTCGATCTGGTAGAGCGGCGTCACTTCGCTATTCGTGACCGCGAGGTAACGCACGACTTCTCCTTCGATCGAGCCGCTCGCCGCGCGCAACGGAGTCATTTGCGCTCGCACGGCGGCGAGCTCGACGTGCGTGCGCACGAACGATCCTTCGAAGCGGGCGTGCAGCGTTTTGTCGGTCGAATACGCGTGCGGATTCGGGGCGTCTCCCCAGCCGTTATAATGGATGCTGACGTGTAAGGGTTGACTGCCGTCGCCGACGTAGTGCGCCCATACGCCGACATCGCGGGTCGCCAAAGTTTCGCGCCGCTTGCGATCGGCAGCGAACCACGCCCGATCGCCGGGCGCGGTAGCGGTGCGCGCGCCGAGATCGTCGTAGCGCCAATACGCGAAATCTTCGCGCACTTGCTGCCAGCCGTCGACGATCGCGTACGGCAGAAAACCCATCCGGTACTGGTCGCTACCGACGGCGCGCAGCGCGGTGTCGTAGCCTTCCCGCGTCGCCGGCAAGGCCGATAACGCCGGGCCGCCCGCGACCGTGCCGTCGTCGCCGAGATCGAGGTAGTGGCCGGGATCGTCATCGGCATCGTGCGATTTGCCGGCCCCTTTGGAGCGGTCGAGTTCCGGGCCGAGTTCGCCGATGGTCGCGATCGCGTCGGAAGTTTTTAAGAAGGACGGAATCTCCGCCGGGAGTGCGGCCGCGGCCGTCGTGTTGATGAAGACGTGGCCCGTGTAACCCCAGGCGAGCGCCGGAGTTCGAAGGTTCCCGACTCCCAAAACGAGCGAGACGATTGCTGCGCAGTTGCGGGCCGAGCGGCTGATGACGGCGCTTCCTTTCCGACCGGTGTTCGACGCATATTACGCCGGCTGCGGCGAACCCCTCGAGCGACCGCGCGAGACGTCACGCCGCGATCAGCGCGACGCCGGCGGCGGCGAAGCCGACGCCGACCCACTGCAGCCGCGTTAAATGCTCGCGCAGGAAGACGCGAGCGAGAAAGACCGTGCTCGCCGGATAGAGCGACGTCAGCACGGCGACGATCGCGAGCAAGCCGAAGCGCGTCGCCAGAACGTACAGCACGTTCGCGCTCATATCCAGCGTGCCGGCGACGCAGATGATCGCGAGCGAGCCGCGAGCCGGCCGCAGCGACTGCCGGCGCACGAGCGCGTAGGACAGGAGCAGCGCGATCGACGTGGCGCGAGCGACGGCGACCCGGGCGAGGCCCGCGTCCGCGTGCCCGAGCGAGAGCATCACGAGGAGAATGCCGATCCCCAGGCCCGAGACGAGCGCGAGCAGCAGCCCGGGTTCCGCCATCGAGAGGCGATTCGTTTCGGCATTTGCCGAGACGAGCCCGACGGCGACGAAGGCAAACGCCACCCCCGCGATGGCGAGCGCGTCGGGCCGCTCGCCGCGCGTCAGGCCGACGACGACCGGGATCGTCGCGCCGACGACGGCGGTGATCGGCGAGACGACGCCCATGCGCCCGACGGCGAGAGCGGCGTAGAGCGCGGCGATCGCGATGCCGCCCGAAAGCCCGGCGCCGACACCGTAGATGACGTCGTCGCGATAGAAGCGCCCGGGCGCCGCAGCCCAAAGCGCCGCGAGCGCCGCTATGCCGGCGATCTGCGAAAGCACGACGACCGCGATCGCGGGCGTCTTTCGGCTCGCGACGCCGCCCGTAAAATCTGCGACGCCGTAGAAGACCGCAGCCGCCAGCGCGAGCAGAACGGCCATACTTACGGGCTAACTCGCGCGCGGGCGACGGGCGCTAAACTTCCATCACGACCGGAATGACGATCGGACGCCGGCGCGTCTTCTCGAAAACGGCTTTCGCGAGCCCCTGCCTGATGTGTTCCTTAACCGTGTGCGTGTCGCGGATGCCTTCGGCCGAACAGCCGTTCAAGATATCGCTGACCTTGCGGCTCAGTTCCTCGAGCACCGCGCCGGAGTCCGGCAGGTAGAAGACGCCGCGCGAGACGAGATCGGGACCCGCGACGACGCGCGCTTCGCCCGCATCCACGGTTACGACGACCATCATGATGCCGTCGGCCGAGAGGTGTTTGCGATCGCGCAGCACGGCGTCGCCGATATCGCCCACGCCGCTGCCGTCGACCATCACGTTACCGCCGTAGGTTTTGCCGACTTTCTCGGCGCCGGCGGCCGTGAATTGGACGACGTCGCCGTTCTCGATCACGTGGCAGCTCGCCGGATCGACGCCCGTCTTCTGCGCGAGGCCGGCGTGCGTGACGAGCATCCGGTATTCGCCATGAATCGGAATGAAGTGCTTGGGCCGCACGAGGTTGAGCATCAGCAGCAACTCTTCTTGCGAGGCGTGGCCCGACACGTGCGCGGTGCCGCGCTGCGTACCGTGGATGACCGTGGCACCCAAACGATAGAGATTGTTGATCGTCTTAGAGACGCTCTTCTCGTTCCCGGGGATCGGCGTCGCGCTGATGACGACCGTATCGCCCGCGACGATGCGCATGCGCGGGTGATCGCGCACGGCGAGCCGCGAGAGCGCCGACATCGGCTCGCCCTGGGAACCGGTCGTGATGATCACGATTTCGTGCGGCGGGTACTGATCGATCTGGTCGAGCCGCACCATGCGTTCGAGCGGTAATTTTAGGTAGCCGAGCTCGGTCGAATATTTAACGACGTTTTCGAGCGACCGCCCGAGCAGCGCGATGCGACGGTTGAATTTGATCGCCTGGTCGACGACCTGTTGTACCCGCGGCACGTTGGAGGCGAACGAGGTGACGATGATGCGTCCCTGAGCCTGGGCGAAGATATTCGCGAACGCTTCCCCGACGACGCGCTCCGAGGGCGTGTAGCCCGGACGCTCGGCATTGGTGGAATCGGAGAGCATGCAGAGCACGCCTTCGTCGCCGATGCTCGCGATCGAAGCGAAATCGGCGGGCTTGCCGTCGATCGGCGTCTGGTCGAATTTAAAATCGCCGGTATGAAACAGCGTCCCGACTTCCGTCGTTATAGCGAGCGCGCAACAGCCCGCCAGACTGTGATTGATGTGAATGAATTCGGTTTCGATGCCGCCGTAGCGCACGCAATCGCCCGGCTGGACCGAGACGAACTTCTTATCGCTGAACTTCTGATCGCGCATCTTGGCGCGAATGAGCGCCAGCGTCAGCGGCGTCCCGACGACGGGTAACTCCGGAAACTCGCGCAGCAGGTACGGAATACCGCCGATGTGATCTTCGTGACCGTGCGTGACCAGCAGCGCGCGGAACTTATCGCGGTGCTCGCGCAGGTACGAGAAGTCGTTGATGACGACGTCGACGCCGAGCATCGTGTCGTCGGGAAACATCAGCCCGCAATCGACGGCGACGAGATCGTTCTGCGTCTCGATGACCGTCATGTTGCGTCCGATTTCGCCGCATCCCCCAAGCGGGATGATGCGAACGTACGGCTCCGCGGGCGGTGCTGCGACGACCAGCGGAGCGATGACCGGAGCCCGGCCGTTACGGTGATCCAAAACTGCTCTTTCCGACTTGCCGGGCTGCGCCGCGGCGTGATAACGCCCCTTAGGAGGCTACAATATGATCTTCGGCGCTTTCGTTACGCTCGCCGCGCTCGGTTCGTTGCCGCCGCATCATTCGGAGGTGCGACGCCACTATGGACGCTCGGCGATCGCGATTCGGCCGCCGGCCGTGAACCCGAACGAACTTTATTCGCTGCGGGCCAGGCGACGGTTTGCAAGCTACCTGCGGCTGAGACTTCTCGAATTGCGGGAGGCGAACCTACAACGCGCGGCGGACGCGATCGAACGGCACCTGCCGATCTCGGAGCTTCTGGGCAGCGAGCCGGCCGTCCCCGGCTGCGCGAAGCGAGGCATTCCGCAGCCGTAGGCGCGAATGGGACCGCCGGTGAGCGAGCCCTCGGTCCCGGAGGATCCGGCCCAGCGCCGGCCCCGCCTGCGCTTCTCCATCGTGCGAGATATCATCATCGCTCCGCGGCGCGCCTATGAGGAGATTTTGGCCTCGCGGTCCTGGTCGGTCACCTATCTCGTGGTCGTGCTGTCGGGCCTGGTCTACCTTTTTTCGACCGCCGCCGCGGTCAAGCACCTCGCCTCGCTCGCGCCGGGCGGCCCCCGAAGCGCCCCGGCCGCGAGTGCGGCCCAAGCCTACGCGGCGAACGTGGCTCTCTACGATTTCCTCCAGCCGCTGCTGATCTGGGGTCTGACCGCCATGACGTTTACGACGGTCGCGCGCTTCAAGTCGCGTGCGATACCGTTCGGAGCGTTCTTCGCGCTGGCGGCCGCCGCGTCGGTACCGTCGGCCCTGGGTGAGCTCGTCGACGCCCTCGGCGTGCGGCTGCACGATCCGCAATCGTACGCGACCGTAAAAGCCCTCGTCACCGCGGTCCCCGACAATTTCGCGCTCTTGGCGGCGCCCGGCAACGAACGGGAAGTCGTCTTCCTCTCGAGCTTCGGGCTCTTCGACGTCTGGTCGACCGTCCTGCTCGCGTACGGATTCGTTTTATTCGCCGGCGTACGCCTCACGACGGCGCTCGCGCTTTCGTTCTTCCTGGACATCGTGTTCGCTCTGGTATTCTCGACCCCGTGATGCGGGTGCGATCCGGTCGCAAGCTCGCAACACGCCGCGGAATGCCGAACCCGGCGACGAAAAAGTTTCGAATATAAAGATCACGCTTTCTTCCGAGGGACGGACGGTACCAAAACCCGCTCGAATTTTTACGTCGCTATGAGGCGCTGAAGGCACTCGCTCACGTTGCAGAAACGAGCGTCGGCGACGTCGTCGGCGACCCCCCCGTGCGAGCGCACCGGACTGCTCGCGAATACACGAGCTCTCTTGCAGCGTTAGGCCGGCACGGGTCCCGAGCGTTCGCCGGAAGAGATTGCGCGCATGCAAAAAAATCGGAATGACTATCGAACGTGGCTGCGCTCGAAACGCGTAAGATAGCGGCGGCTCGCGCCCTTCCATCGGATGCTTTGCTAGGGATCGCCCTGCAGCCGCGAACATTCGCCGTCGCCGTACACTTGCCACCGGAGGTCATCCATGAACGTTCTCGCGATCGCCGCTTCGCGCAACGGCCGCTTTCGCCGAATTGCGGCCTCGCTTGCGATCGCAGCGGCCTGCACTCAAGCCGTTGCGGCTGCGGACGCTCCGGTCGCGAATGCGCTGAGCGATCTGCACGGCCCGCCCGGCGGGCGGGAACCGCTGCGCCTCGACGGCTACGGCGCGGTCGCTTTCGCGCTGCACAACGCGCCGGCGCTGCTGTCTCAAACCGCTACGATTCTCGCCAACGACCTTACCTACACGCGCGACCGCGCCGCCGAGTTCCCGGGTCTGTCAGGTGAATTGCAGAATCAGATCTCGAAGCAATCCAATCAGATCGGCAGCTTCGCTCAATTCGGACTTTCGCCGCAAAATAACTTTTCGGAGAACGTCGCGCAGCTTGCGGCGTCGTACAATCTGTACAACGGGGGAGCGCAGCTGACGGCGCAGCAGGCCAAGCGGTTCACCGAGGCCTCCAAGTACGAACTCAAGCGGCAGCAGGAACAAGTTGCGATCGCGGTCTCGAACAATTTTTACGAGCTCGCGGCGGATCATCGCGTCGTGCTGCTCGATGAGAACGACGTGCGCTACCAGCGAGCGCTGCTCGATGCCGCGCGCGCGAGCGAACGCGTCGGCCGCGTGGCCGGCGTCGACGTGCTGCGCGCCGAAGTGGCCGCGGCGCGCAGGCCTCGTGCAAGCCCGCGTCGATGAAGCGAATGCCCGGGAAGCCTTAGCCGTGCAGATCGGGGCTCCGGACGATACCGCCTTCGCCGTCCCGAGCGACGTGCCCGAGCCGCGCGAACCGGCGGCGTCGCCGGGCGTGCTCGACGCGATCGCGCGCTCCAACCGGCCGGAGATTCTCGAGGCTCAGGCCACCTTCGCCTACGCCAAGCTGTCCGACGCGACCGTCGATAACGATCTGCGGCCGGTCGTTCAATTCGGCGGTTCCTTCGGCTCGCAAGTCTCGCCCACGTCGTTCGTACAGGAGCAGCAGCAAGTCGACGCGGAGAATGCCGCGACCTTGGCAAGCTATCAGAGCGAGGTCGCGATGTTCCCGAACGTCACGTTCCCGGCGCCCGCGCTGCTGCCGCCCGTCGATCGCAACCGCCCGGGCTTCTGGCAATTCAACGTGACCTCGACGTTCCAAATTCCGGTGTACGACTACGGCGCGCGAGCGGCGGCCCACCACGCCGCACGGGGCGAGATCGACTCGGCTCTGGCCTCGCTCTATAACGCCTACGATCAAGTCCAAGCCGACGTAAATGCGGCGGTGCGCAACGTCGATTCCGCGCACCAGAAGCTGCAGCTCGCAAAGGCGAGCGCCGCGCTCGCGACCGAGTCCGCACGCATCGCGCAATTGCAATACGGCAACGGCCTCATTTCGTTCACCGACGTCACCCAAACCGAACAGACGGCGCTCGCAGCTCAGAACGACCTGGTCTCGGCGCGCGTCACTTACGTCACGTCGCTCATCCGGTTGCGCGTCGCGCTCGCGCCGCCCGATACGGCCGCCGCCGCCGACTTGCGAGGCGAATGAAGCGGCGGAATATATGGCTCGTCCTCGGTGCGCTCGTGCTCGTAACCGTGATCGGCGTCGTCGGACGCCGCGCGCCGGCGGCGACCGCCGTCCGCGAGGCCGTCGTTCACACCGGAACGTTTACGACGAAGCTCCCGGAGACGGGCGTCGTCGAATTACCGCTCGTGGCGACGTTGCCCGCGGGCGTCTCCGGGAACGTCGCGACGGTCGCGGTGCGGGCCGGCGACCGCGTTGCGCGCGGCGAACTGCTCGCGACGCTGGCGAGCGCGCAAGTGGTGTCGAACCTGCGCGACGCGGAGAGTACCGCCGCCGCCGCCGCGGGCCACGAGGAGAGCACGGCCGAAGCGAACGCGGCGCTGCCGCAGCAGAATCGCAGCAGCATCGTCCAAGCCGAAGCCGCCGTCGTCGCGGCGCGCTCGCAACTGACGCAGGCCGAACAGGACGTGGTCGCGGGCTCGCAATCGGGACTCGGCTACGGCGGCCAAACCGCGCAAGAGCAGCGGCTGAGCGCCGAGGCGGCGCTCGCCAAAGCGAAGACCGATTTCGACGAAGCGGGCCGGACCTACCGCGCGAACCAGTACCTTTACGATAATAAAGGCGTCTCGCGCGATACGCTATTGCAATCGCAGGCGCGCTACGAAGAGGCCCGCGTCACGTACGAACAGGCGCGCAGCGAGCGGCAAATTCTCGGCGGCACGCTGACGCGCGAGACGCAGGTTCTGCGCGACCGCGTGCGCTCGGCGCAAGATGCGTTGCGGCAGGCGCAAGCGGCGCTCGCGGCCGCGCGGGCCAACGCCGCCGAATCGAAAGCGGGCGATCTCGTCGCGGCCCGTGCCGATGCCGCCCGCGCGCAAGCCGATCTCGACTTCGCGCGCGAACAAGCCGCGCGGCTGGAAGTGCGCGCGCCCTTCGCCGGCACCGTTCAAAGCGTCGCCACGCAGACCGGCGACTCGCTGCGGCCGCTGCAGCCGGGCGATCCCGTCACCGCCGGCCAGGCGCTGTTCACGCTCGCAGGCAACGCCGATTACATCGTGCGGACGCGCGTCGACGAACAGGATATCGCCGCCGTTCGCGTCGGTCAGGCCGCGATCGTGGGCGGCGAAGATTTCGGCAGCGCGACGCTCGGCGGGCGCGTGGTCGCGATCTCACCCGTCGCCGCCCGGTCGGACGATCCGTCCAATACCTCGCGGCAAGTCGTCACCACGATCGCTCTCGCGAAGCGCCTCCCGTTCCTACGCGACGGGATGAGCGTCGACGTCGACATCGTCACCCACGACGAACGGCGCGTGCTGACGGTACCGGCCGAGGCCGTGCGGCAAGATTCGCACGGCACCTACGTCCTGCTCGTGCGCGACGGCCGGGCGCAGCGCGCGGCGGTGCAGCTCGGCACGCAGGGCGACACGGAAGACGTGGTGACGAGCGGCCTGCGCGACGGCGACACGGTCGTTGCCGATAAAAATGCGGCGGTCGTCGCGGACGGCCGCGTCACGCCGGCGTCATAGGCTCGCCAGCGCCGGCCCGGCGCCTCCTGGCGTACGCGCGCGAAGCCGTCGACGCGCTATGGCGCAATCGAACGCGATCCTTTCTGACGCTGCTCGGCATGATCATCGGCACGAGTTCCGTCATCGCGGTGCTCGGGATCGGCCACGCCGCCTCGGGCGGGATCGCGGGTACGCTCAACGCGTTCGGCGATCCCGGTATCTTCATTTCCGTCGACCCCGGCGCGGACGACGCGGCGGCCGCGGCGATCGCCTACCGCGACGCGCCGATCGTTGCGGCGCAAGACACGCGCACGGTCGCGCACGTTTTTCCGAATTACCAACGGAATTACCATCTCTCGGGGAACGGGATCGATTACATCGGCCCGGTCGCGAGCCAAACCGATTACGTCGTCGACTCGCTCGCGCTGCGCGAAGGCCGGCGCATCGCTGCGGGCGACGTGACCGCGGCGAGCCACGTGTGTCTGCTCGGCGCGGCGATGGAACGGCGGTTCGCCGGGCCGCACGGGCGCGCGATCGGCGGCGTCTTGCGTATCGACGGCGTTCGCTTCCGCGTTATCGGCGTGTATAGCGACATCCGCTCGAGCATCTTTACTAGCCAGGGCGGCAGCGATTACGTCGAGATCCCGTATTCGGCCTTTCACGAGCTCGAACCGGGCCCGGCCGACTCGCTGACGGTCTATCCGCAACCGGGAGCGAGCATCGACGACGTGCGCGCCGCGGTCGAGGCAACGTTGCGCCGGCTGCACGGGCCGCATGCGGCCTATACCGTGCAGGATGCCACGGCGTTCGAGAGCGCTTTCGAGCGCACGATCGGCGTGGTGGGCGCGGGGCTGACGGCGATCGGCGGCGTCGCGCTCCTCGTGGCCGGGATCGGCGTGATGAACATGATGCTCGTTTCGGTCAGCGAGCGCACCCGCGAAATCGGCATTCGTAAGGCGATCGGCGCCGGCCGGCGCGATATCATGTTGCAGTTTCTCATGGAAGCCGTCATCCTCTCGCTCGCCGGCGGCGGGCTCGGGATGCTGGCCGGGATCGCGGCGGTGCTGCTCGCGTACGGCCTCGTCGCGAACCTGCTCGGCGCGGCGCCCTTACCGTGGCTCGCCATCGTCGCGACGGCGGTCGGCTTTTCGATGTTCGTCGGCGTGGCCTTCGGGACGTATCCGGCGCTTCGCGCCGGCAACCTCGATCCGATCGACGCGATGCGCCGCTAGGTGCTCGGCCTCGTGGTTCCCTTTATCGGCGAAGCGTTCGGCGTGCTGCTCGCCGATCGCGCGCGGACGTTCTTAACGGTGCTCGGCCTGATCGTCGGCGTCGCGGCGGTGATCGCGATTCAAATTCTCGGCCAGGGCATGTCGGCCGCGGTCACGGGCGTGCTCGGAAGTTTGAGCGACCGCAGCTTTTATCTCTTCCCCAACGCCCGCCAAGCCGACTTCCGCGAGGCCTCGTTCACGGTTACGGATATCGAACGGGCGGCGGCCGCCGTTCCGAACGTGCTCGTCGCTCTGCCGGCGGGTAACGTCTCCGCCTACGCGAGCGCCGGCCACGCGCACCCGCGGCTCGGACTTTCGGCCGACAGCGACGTCGCCTTCGCGGCGGTACCGCTGGACTATGGCCGGGACCTCTCCGCGCAGGACGTGGCCAGTG
This sequence comes from uncultured bacterium, assembly GCA_964250245.1. Classification (GTDB taxonomy): domain Bacteria; phylum Vulcanimicrobiota; class Vulcanimicrobiia; order Vulcanimicrobiales; family Vulcanimicrobiaceae; genus CAXTIY01. Next base: position 10,069 of record CAXUFI010000017.1, on the reverse strand, counting down.
CCGCGCACGTTTGCGTGCTCACGCACGACGCCTACGCGAAGTTATTCCCCGCCGGCGGCGACGCGACGGGGCGGCGCGTGCGCATCGGCGAGCGCCGCTACACGGTGGTCGGCATCCAAGGGCCGCCGACGCAAGGCATCTTACCGGTCAACTTCTCGGGCGACGTGCACGTTCCGTACACGACCTTCGAACGCGAGTATCTGCACGCCAAGCCGCTCGCGGCCGCGCGCTTCATCACTCGCGACGCGACGCAGATCTCGGACACGGAAGCGGCCGTCGAAGCGTTCCTGACGAGCGCCAAACGCGGCCATCCGCTCTATCAAACCTTCGACCGCAAATCGTTCTCATCGACCATCGACGGCATCTTCGCCGCTCTGACGCTCGTCGTGGCGTTGATCGGAGCGGTCTCGCTCGTCGTCGCAGGCATCAACATCATGAATATGATGCTCGTCTCCGTTAGCGAACGCACGCGCGAGATCGGCGTTCGCAAAGCGATCGGAGCGACGAGCGGTCAGGTGCTCGCGCAGTTCTTTATCGAAGCGCTCTTACTCTCGCTTGCCGGTTGCGGCGTCGGGCTCGCGCTCGGTCTCGCGCTCGGCTTCCTCGTCGATCGCTTCGCACTCGTTACGATTTCGGGGATCGTCCCCGACGTGCCGTGGCTGCAGTCGGTTGCGATCGCGGCGGGCTTCGCGACGCTCGTCACGCTCGTCTTCGGAACGTATCCCGCGTACCGCGCGGCGCGCTTGGATCCCATCGAAGCGTTGCGTTACGAATGACCGATACCGTGATCGCCATGCGCGACGTGGTCAAGACGTACCGCACGGGCGCTTTGGAAGTTAGCGCCCTGCGCGGCGTAACTTTTCGGATCGAACGCGGCGAGTACGTCGCGATCATGGGTCCCTCGGGTTCGGGCAAGTCCACGCTGATGAACTTGATCGGCTGCCTGGACCGGCCCTCGAGCGGCAGTTACGCCCTCGACGGCGCCGACGTCGGCGCGCTTGGCGACGACGCACTCGCCGCCGTCCGGCTCACGAAGCTCGGCTTCGTCTTTCAGGGCTTTAACCTGCTGGCCCGAACGAGCGCGCTCAAAAACGTGGCGCTGCCGCTCTTCTATGCGGGCCGCTCGACGCGCGAACGGGACCGGACCGCGGCTCGCGTCCTAAACGACGTCGGGCTCGGAGACCGGTTGACGCACCGGCCGAGCGAACTCTCCGGCGGCCAGCAGCAGCGCGTCGCGATCGCTCGAGCGCTCGTCAACGATCCGGCGGTGTTGCTGGCGGACGAACCTACGGGAAACCTCGATTCGCAGACGAGCGCGGATATTATGGAACTCTTCGCGCAACTGAGCGCTCAGGGCCGCACGATCGTTATGGTGACGCACGACCCCGAAATCGCCCGGCAGGCGCGGCGCGTGATTCGCGTTCGGGACGGCACGATCGTCGGCGACGGGCCGCCCGAGGGGCCGAAACTCTTGCTCGAGCGAGCCGAGTTAGATTAAGGTAAGGCCGCCGTCGCGCTTGGCGAATTCCAAGCCGAATTAGGGAAGATGAGAGTCAGAATAGAATCGACGGCCCGCCCGCGACTATCGGTGCCTTCACATTGTAGAAGCACACACCAAGCGTCTTACTCGTTTTAGGAAGCTACATGCAGAGAAATCGTATCCTGCCGACGGCGATCGTCGGCCTCGCCGGGGCCATCATCGGCAGCTTTTCGATGATGCTTTTCGCGAGTACCCACTTCGCGGGCGTGGCCGGGCCGGGTAACACGCCGCCGCAGGTTGTGGCCGCCGCGTTGCCGTCGGCCGCCGGCGGCGACCAGGAGCGGATCGTGAGCGCCGTCCGCCGCGTCGCGCCTTCCGTCGTCGCTCTCAACGTTACCGTGAACGGGCAGCAAGTGGTGCCGCTCGATCCGATGGCCCAGTTCTTCGGGCAGCAAGGTCCCTCGCGCGTTCAGCGCTTCAAGGCGCGGGCTTCGGGCTCCGGCTTCGTGTACGCGCGGACGGGCGACGGCGGCGGGCTGATCGTGACGAACGCTCACGTCGTGCGGCCGCCCAACGGCGCGAACGTTTCGGGGATTCAGGTCGTCTTTCGCGACGGTCAGAAGGTCGCCGGCCACGTCTACGGCGAGAATATCGGCGCCGACCTCGCTCTCGTAAAGGTGGACGGCGTCAAGGATATGCCGGCCCCGATCGAGATCGCGGATTCGACCAAGCTCGAGGCCGGCCAGTGGGCGATCGCCATCGGCGAGCCGTTCGAACTCAAGGAATCGGTCTCGCTCGGCGTCGTCTCCGGCTTCAACCGGGATGAAACCATCGGCGAGGACGGCGGCGGCGGCTCGATCGACTTCAAGGGGTTGCTTCAGACGTCGGCGCCGATCAACCCCGGGAACTCGGGCGGACCGCTGATCGACGTCGCGGGGCGGCTGATCGGCGTCAACCAGTCGACGGCGAACCCCCAGGCGGGCGCCCAAGGCATCGGCTTCGCGATCCCTTCGAACACCGTTAAAGAACAAATCGCCGTGCTCGAGAAGTCGCCGGGCGTCCACCAGGGGACGAATGCGGGCTTCATCGGGGCCGCGCTCGCGACGGTAACGCCCGATCTCAGCGTCCAGCTGAACTATAAGGGCAAGGGCGTTGCCGTCGAACAAGTCGTGCAGGGCGGTCCGGCGGATCAGGCCGGCATGCAGCCCGGCGACGTGATTCAGAAAGTCAACGGGACGGACGTGACCACGAACGACGAAGTGGTCAAGTCGATCAAGGGCACCAAGCCGGGGCAGACGATCAACCTCCAAGTTTGGAGCGCCGGCGTCAAGAAGCTCGTCAGCATCAAGGTTCAGGAGCGCCCGGCGAGCGTCGGCGATCTCGGCCAGCAGGGACAGCAGGATCAGCAGGATCCGAACGGCCAGGAACAGCCGTAACGCGACTCCGGCGTCTGGCCTTCCAGGCGGCTCGCGCTCGGCGCGCGAGCCGCTTTTTTTGTCGCCGGCCGGGTTGCCGACTGAAACTATCGACCCGGTCTGCCGTATCTTAGAGAGCGGAATTGCAGCGCCCATTTGAAAGGCGCGTCCTGGAATATCGGTAAGCGGCAAGGCAAAGCGGCCGGACTCACGTCCGCCGTGTAGATGGTCCGCGATGTTCGGAAAGAGGAAATATCTATGGCTAGAGTGGTCGGAATCGACCTCGGCACGACGAATTCCGTCGTCGCCGTTATGGAAGGGCAAACGCCCGCCGTCATCGCGAACTCCGAAGGGAGCCGCACGACGCCGTCCGTCGTCGCGTTTACGAAGACGGGCGAACGTCTCGTGGGCCAGCTCGCGAAGCGGCAGTCCGTGACCAATCCCGATCGCACGATCAAATCGATCAAGCGGCACATGGGAACCGAATTCAAGGTTAAGATCGACGGCAAGGATTACACGCCGCAAGAGATCTCGGCGATGGTGCTGCAAAAGCTCGTCAACGACGCGTCGACGTATCTCGGCGAGCGCGTGACGAAAGCGGTCATCACGGTGCCCGCGTACTTCAACGACGCGCAGCGCCAGGCGACGAAAGACGCCGGCCGCATCGCGGGTCTCGAAGTGCTGCGCATCATCAACGAGCCGACGGCCGCCGCGCTCGCGTACGGGCTCGACAAAAAAGGGTCCGAAACGATTCTGGTTTGGGACCTCGGCGGCGGTACGTTCGACGTCTCGATCCTCGAAGTCGGCGACGGCGTGTTCGAAGTCAAATCGACCAACGGCGACACGCGCCTCGGCGGCGACGATTACGACGATAAGATCGTCGGCTGGCTCGTTTCCGAATTTCGCAAGGATCAGGGCATCGATCTCGGCAGCGACAAGCAGGCGCTCCAGCGTCTGACCGAAGCCGCCGAGAAAGCGAAGGTCGAACTCTCGACGCTGACGCAGACGAACATCAATTTGCCGTTCATCACGGCCGATCAGAGCGGACCGAAGCACCTCGACATCACGCTGTCGCGAGCCGACTTCGAGCGGCTGACGAGCGACCTCACGGACCGCATGGTGGCGCCCTTCAAGGCGGCGCTGGCCGACGCGAAGATCGACGTCGGGCAGATCGACGAGATCGTTATGGTCGGCGGTTCGACCCGGATGCCGCTGTGCCAGGACCTCGTTAAGAAGCTGACGGGCAAAGAGACGCTCAACCAGTCCGTCAATCCCGACGAAGTCGTCGCGATCGGCGCCGCGATCCAAGGCGGCGTCCTCGCGGGCGAAGTGCGCGACGTCGTCCTGCTCGACGTTACGCCGCTCTCGCTCGGGCTGGAAACGCTTGGCGGCGTGTTCACGAAGCTGATCGATCGCAACACGACCATCCCGACGAAGAAATCGCAGGTCTTCACGACGGCCGAAGACGGCCAGACGTCGGTCGACATCTCGATCTTCCAGGGCGAGCGCGAGATGGCGCGCGATAACAAGAGCCTCGGACAGTTCCGGCTCGAGGGGATCCCCGCGGCTCCCCGCGGCGTGCCGCAAGTCGAAGTCACGTTCAACATCGATGCCAACGGCATCGTGAACGTGTCGGCGAAAGATCTCGGGACGGGCAAGGAACAGACGATCACGATCACCGCCTCGACGAATCTCTCCAAAGAGGAAGTCGATCGGATGGTTCGCGATGCGGAATCTTCCGCGGCGGAAGATACGAAGCGTAAGGAAGAGGCGGAGATCCGCAACCACGCTTCGAGCCTAATCTACTCGACGGAGAAATCGCTCAAAGAGATCGGCGATAAGCTCGACCAGACCGCGAAGAACGACGTCGAGACGGCGCTCGCCGAGTTGCGGCGCCTTAGCGAGAACGGCACGGCGGCCGAGATCAAGACGGCGACCGATGCGCTGCAGACGGCCTCGTTCAAACTCGCCGAAGCGCTCTATCAGAAGACGGGCGCGGCGCAAAACGGCGCGACCGACGGTGCGGCGCAAAACGGCGCCGCGCACGACCAGGAAGCTGCGGCTCCCTCCGGCGACGATGTCATCGACGCGGAGTTCAAAGAAGCGAAGTAGCGCGAGCTTTCCGCCGCAGCTGCAGGTGCTTATCGCCTGCAGTTGCGGCGGCGCGCGCGGCTCTCGCCATTCGAATCGTTAGTTGGGGGAAGTTTTGGATACTGAAGCACAGTCGGTCGGTGCGGATTCCGGCGAGACGGATGCCGACCAGGCCGAGCAAGAGGCGGCTCTCGAACCGCAGGGGCCGGCGGCCGAAATAGCGGCTCTTAAAGCACTAGCCGACGAGCGCTATCGCGAGCTCGCGTACGCCCGCGCCGAGATCGACAACGTTCGCAAACGGGCCGAGCGCACGGCGTTCGAGCGCGTCGGGCACGGGCGCCGGCAGTTGCTCGCGAAGTTTCTACCGGTGCTCGATAATCTTCAGCGCGCACTCGCCTTCGACGATTCGCAGGCGCTGCGCGGCGGCTTGCAAGCGACGCTCAAAGGCTTCGAAAGCGTTCTCGCGGGCGAAGCGGTCGTGGCGATCGAGACGGTCGGGAAGCCGTTCGACCCGCACGTCGCCGAAGCGATCGCGACGCGTGAGACGAGCGAGCACGAGGACGACATCGTCGTCGAAGAGGTGCAACCCGGTTACCGTTTGGGCGACGATCTCTTGCGCCCGGCCATGGTGATCGTAGCCAAACACGCGCCTCCGACGGACGTGCCGTAGTATACGTTTGAATTACAAGGATTACTACCAGATTCTCGGCGTGCAGAAGAACGCGGCCGAGAAAGATATCAAATCGGCGTATCGGAAGCTCGCGAAGAAGATGCATCCCGATGCCAATCCCGGTAACGCGAAAGCGGCCGAGGAGAAGTTCAAGAGCATTTCGGAAGCGTACGAAGTGCTCGGCGATGCCGAGAAGCGGAAGAAATACGACGCGCTCGGCAACGACTGGGAACGTGTCAGCGCCAGTGCGGAGGCGCAGCGGCGCTCGCGCTCCGCGGCTGCGGGACGCGGCGCCGCACCCGACCCCGAATTCGATTTCGGCCGCTTCTCACAAACGGGCGCCGGCGGCGGTCCGAGCGGCTTCTCGGATTTCTTCGACGCGTTCTTTTCCGGTATCGGACGCAACGGCGGCGGCCGTCAGACGGCGAGCGCGGCTACGGGCCAACGCGGCGGAGATTTGGAAACCACGATCGATCTCACGCTCGCCGAGGCCTACACGGGCGGCGCGAAATCCATCAGCTTGCAGGTCGAAGACAACTGCCCGCGCTGTAATGGCAGCGGCGTCGTCGGCAACCAGATTTGCCCGCAGTGTCACGGGACGGGCCGCCTCGTGCTCACGAAGCGTTTGGAAGTCACCATCCCCCGCGGCATCCGCAGCGACCAGCGGATCCGGCTCGCCGGTCAAGGCAGCCGCGGCCTCGCCGGCGGGCCGAACGGCGATCTCTTTCTCGTCGCGCAAGTCGCACCCGACCGCACCTTCGAACGCCGCGGCGACGACCTGTACATCGATCTGCCGGTCGACATCTACGGGCTCGTGCTCGGAACCGAAGTCCTGGTGCCGACGATGAGCGGCGACGTTACGATGACGATCAAGCCCGGCACGCAGAATAACAAGATGCTTCGCCTCACCGGCCGCGGCATGCCGAAGATGAAGGCGGGCGGTACCGGCGACGAGTACGTTCGGCTCGTCGCCACGTTGCCGGCGGACTTGACGGAACGCGAGCGCGCGCTGTTCGCCGAACTCGCGGCCTTGCGGGCCAAGGTGGACGTCGCTTAGGCCCGTAGCGGGCGAGATCGCCGGCCGTTTTCGGTGAGCGGGCAACTTCCGCCGCTCCGCGGCGGTCGAAGGGTTGATGTTAGGCGGACCGCCGACCCATTTGATGTGGTCGAGTATGTTCAATCCCGAGAAACCGAGCGTTAAACGCGCGGTGAATTGGCGCCGTCTCGGGGCGCTTTTTCTGCCGTACTGGCAGCGGGAAGTCGCCGTTCTGGTCTGCATCGTGCTCGGCGCCGCGCTCGGGCTCGCCGTGCCGCTGTTCACCAAGCACCTCATCGACGTCTCGCTCGCAACGCACGACGTGCGGGGTCTCTGGTTCGATGTCGGCGGCATGGTGCTCGCGGCCGCGGTCGCCTCGGTCGTCGGCGTGTATCAGGGTTACGAAAACTCACTCGTCGGCGAAGGGATCATGCGCGATATCCGCACGAGCCTCGTCGCGCATCTGCACCGGCTCTCGATCGCCTTCTTCACCAACACGAAGACGGGCGAAATCATGAATCGCGTTTCGAGCGACGTCGACAACGTCGACAACGTCGTCACCGGAACGCTCGTTACGATCGTGACGAACGTGGCGACGATCGTCACGACGATCGTCACGATGTTCGTGCTGGATTGGAAACTCTCGCTGATCGCGCTCGCGGTCGTACCGATCATGATCCTGCCGCTGTCGCCCGTCGGCCGCCGGATGTACGTCGTGCGCAAGTTGACGCGCGAAAAGCGGGACGAAATCGAATCGATCACCCAAGAGACGCTCTCGATCAGCGGCATCACGTTAATCAAATCGTTCGTGCGCGAAAAATTCGAGGCCAAGCGCTTCTTCACCACGTCGACGGAACTGATGCGCCTCGAGATTCGCTTGGCGATGGTCGGCCGCTGGTTCATCGCGGCGATCGGCGCCATGGTCGTCATCGGTCCCGCGCTCGTTTGGCTCGGCGGCGGTTACCTGCTCATCTTTAAGGGCTTGACGATCGGCACGATCGTCGCCTTCGTCGCGCTACTGGGGCGGCTGTACGGGCCGGCCTCCGCGCTCGCCGGCGTGCAGGTGCAAATCGTGAGCGCCCTCGCCGTGTTCGAACGCATCTTCGAGTACCTCGACCTGCCGCCCGAGCCGAGCGGTACGCGCGAACTATCGTCGATCGCGGGCGAGATCGCCTACGAGGACGTGCGCTTCGCATACGTTCCCGAGCGCCCGGCCTTACGCGGGATCGATCTGCGCATAGCGCCGGGCCGCGTCGCCGCGTTCGTCGGCCCCTCCGGCGCGGGGAAAACGACGATTACACAGCTGCTGCCGCGTTTCTACGATCCGCAAAGCGGAGCGATCACGATCGACGGGCTCGACGTGCGCGAGCTCGAGCTCTCGTCGCTGCGCTCGCATATCGGGATCGTCACGCAAGAGACGTACCTCTTTCACGATACGATCGAGAAGAATTTGCGCTACGGCAACGATGCCGCGACGTTCGAACAAGTCGAAGCGGCCGCCCGCGCGGCCAACATCGCGGCTTTCATCGCTTCACTGCCCGAGGGCTATGCGACCGTCGTGGGGGAGCGCGGCCACAAACTCTCCGGCGGTGAACGGCAACGGCTGGCGATCGCGCGCGTCCTGCTGAAGGATCCGCGCATCTTAATCCTCGACGAAGCGACGAGCGCCCTCGATTCCGAGAACGAGGCGCTCATTCAAGCGGCCTTCGACAAGGTGATGCGCGGCCGGACGAGCCTCGTCATCGCGCACCGCTTATCGACGATTCTTTCCGCCGACGTTATCTTCGTCGTCGAAGCGGGCCGTATCGTCGAGCGGGGCACGCACGCCGAACTGCTCGCGCGCGGCGAGAGCTACGCGCGGCTGTATCGCACGCAATTCGAACGCGGCCACAGCGACGCGTTGCAGCCGGCCGCGTCGCCTGCCTAACGGGTCTCCGGACGCCGGGTACCGCGCCGCGAACGGGCCGGCCGAGCGGCTCTTGCGCGTCGATGGACTCGGCAAGCGCTACGGCGAGAAAACCGCGCTGCGCGAGTTAAGTTTCGAACTGCCGCCGGGGGAAGTGCTCGGTCTGCTCGGTCCCAACGGCGCCGGGAAAACGACGACGTTCCTCTGTCTGTGCGGCTTGCTGCGGCCGGATCGCGGCTCCATACGCTTCGGGGGCAGCCTGCTCGGTGGAAACCGCGGGCGCACGATCGCCTTAATTCCGGAGACGCCCGAAGTCTATCCGCTGCTTAGCGTTTGGGAGCATCTCGCGTTCGTCGCCGCCGCGATGCGGCTGCCGGCCGGCTGGGAAACGCGGGCCGACCAACTGCTCGAGCGCTTCGGGATAGCGAGCGAACGCGACGTGCTGGGTCAAGCGCTTTCCAAGGGGATGCGGCAGAAGACGCTGATCGCGGCAACCGTGCTCGCCGGGACGCCCGTGCTGCTCTTCGACGAACCCATGGTCGGCCTCGATCCGCTCGGCCAGCGCGAATTACGCGGCTTGATTCGAGATCTCGCGGCCGGCGGCACGGCGATCGTCATGAGCACGCACATCATCGAGACGGCCGAGTCGCTTTGCGACCGCGTGATCATCATGAAGAACGGTACGGCGCTCGCCGAGGGGACGACCGCCGAGATCCGCAACAGCCGCGGCGGCGAGCGCAGCCTCGAAGACGTCTTCATCGAGATTACCGGCTGATGCGCGCGCTGCTCTATCTCGAATGGTGCTACGCGCGCCATAGCGTGGCCGCCATCCTGCGCTCGCCCGGCAGGCTGCTGGTCTGGAGCGTGTATCTCTTTTCACTCGTCCTGTTCGCCGTCGCCCGCACCGTCAACGCGCGCGCGCGTGCATCGCACGCGCCGCTCGCGCTCGGGCACGCTACGGCGACCTCCGTGGGCGGCGCGTTCTTCGTTTTCTTGGGCCTGGCGATTGCGGTCGCGGCGGGCGGCCGCGTCGTGACGTTCCGCTCTCCGGCCGAAGCCGTCCTCATGTCCAACGCCGGGTTGCAACCGGTCGCGATCGCGATCTGGCTGCAGCTGCGCCGCATCGCGGCCGGGTGGACGCGGACGCTCGCCGGGTTTCTCTACGCGTTCGCCGTTTTCGTACCGATGCAGGCCGGACCGCTGGCGACCGCGCGCGCGTTCCTCGCCACGGTGTTCGTCGTCGGCATACCGCTCGCCGCGGGACTCCCCGCCTTCCTGCTGGCGCGCGGCCGAGCGAGTGGGCCGGTGCGAGCGTTCGGCTGGGCGCTCGCGGCGCTCGGCGCGGTTTACGTCGTGGGGGGGGGAGGGGCCCCCCCACCCCCCGCGCCCCCCCTATCCCCCGCCCCCCACCCCCCGGCGGCCGGCCAGCGGAGCCGAGCCGGCCGCGATCACGGTCAGGGCGCGCGGCACC
>CAXUFI010000016.1:0-20558 GCA_964250245.1 uncultured bacterium | reverse complement strand
CGCCTACTCGCTCGCGCACGGTATTTGGGATTGCAGCACCTTCGGCGGCGCGCGGGCGACCCACACCTATACGCGCGAGGGCGCGGAGACGATTAAGCTGCACAACGTGCTGAGCATCGGGCGCCACGATTACGCCATCGACGAGCTCTATCGCTTCGATGCGGCGAAAGAGTTGTGGACGACGACGACGGAGGGTAGAGCGTACGTCGGCAGCGCGAAGCGCTGGCTCTCCGACGATTGGGTCTTCAACGGCGATATGCCGCTCGGCGGCCGGCGCGTTGCCGTGCAGATGATCTATTCGAAAGTGAGCGAGCGCGAATTCCGGCGCGACTTCACGCGCGAGGAGAACGGCGCGCGCGCCACGTTCGCTGCGGAGACGTGTCGCTTGCGTTAGTGTTCGCGATGCCGTCCTTCGAAGGAGCGTCGTGAAGGGGCCTCGCCGCGATAGTAGCCGCGGTCGTGACCCGCGACGTAGGCCCGGCCCGCGAACGCGCCGCCGTGGCCGTAAAAGGCGCGCACGTGGACGTTCGTGTAATAACGCGCACCGCCGACATACGTGAATCCGCCGCGAAACGCGTTGCCGTGCCACCAGCCGGGATTTCCGAAGAAGAAGCCGAGGCTGACGCTCGGACCGAAATAATTCCAAGCGTGGCCGTGATAGTACGGGACGCCGGCCTCATACACGTAGGGCGTATCGACTTCATTGGCATCGAAGGCACCGCCCGCGTTGTAACCGAGAATGCTGACGACCATGCCGGGAGCGAGCGTGAGCCCCGTTGGGTTGATGATCGTTCCGGGATGCAGCGTAACGTTATCGACGTAACCGCGTTCGTCGCGAACGGTTAGGTTATAGGCGCCATCGAAACTCGCGATACGGCCGCGGATCTGCTGATCTTCGGGCGCCGCCTGCGCCGGTACCGCATATGAGGGCACGTCTTGGGCCGCCGCCGCGAGCGGCGCGACGAGCACGAGCGTTGCCAGGGAGATCGTAAGCTGACGAAACATACGCTCCTGCAACGTCGCCGGAGGCCGATCCGTATCGCCCGAGAGCGGACCGCTTAACGATTCGGTCGAGCTTTAACCGCGCTCTCATCCGCAGCGCGCGTTTGCGCCGCAGCAAACAGCGGCAGTTGCGCGGCGGCCGCGACGGGCACTTCGGCGGCGTTTGCTTTGCCGATCGCACCCTCCGGAAAGCGCGTGGCGATCAGTGCTTCGAACATCTCCGCGTTGCGCGCGGCCTGTCCGCGGCGATGATTGTTGAAGAACGCAAAAACTTCCCGGACGCCGGGTTGAGCGGCGAGATCGACGAGCCGGCCGGCCCACTGTTCGAGTTCCTGCGCCGTATACGAATAATCGTAGCGCGTGACGTTATCGCCTTTCCACCACTGCTCGTAATTGCGTCCGTGAAAACGAACGTAGGCCACGTTCGCGGTCGCATCGCTGAGCGGCCGCGGAAGCGAGGCGTATTGCGGCTCGTCGACGGCCACGAGACCGATCTCGAGCTCGCGTAAGAGAAGCAGCGTGTCGTTGGTCTGCCACTCGCGATGCCGGAATTCGGCCACGAGCGGTACGTCGTCGAGCTCGTCGCGCAGCGCTCGCAAATGCCCCTCCGCCGCCGCTCCGGGCCGAAACGAATTGGGGAATTGCATCAGCGCGCAGGCGAGCTTTCCGCTCGCAACGAGCGGCGCGAGACGAGCGCGAAAGAGCCGGACGTCCTCGTGCAACGTTCCGCGGGCGTGCTCGGGAACGTGCGTCCCGGTGCCCGGCAATTTTGCCGCGAAGCGAAAGCGTTCCGGCGTGCGGCGGACCCAGCCTTCGACCGTCTCGAAAGCCGGAACGCCGTAATAGGTCGAATCGATTTCGACGACGGGAAATTTCTTCGCGTACAGGGTCAGCATTTCGGCCGGCTTCGTTCGCGGCGGATAGACGGGCCCGACCCAATCCTTGTAGGAGAAGCCGCACGTGCCGACGCGTATCATCTCACCGCGTTACCCGCTATCGCGTAGTTCGAGCCACGCCGGAGCGTGGTCGCTCGCGTTCTCACGATCGCGCACGAGCGTATCGACGCCCGCGCTCGCCACTCGTTTCTCGAGAGCACCGCTGACGAGCAAATGATCGAGCCGCATGCCGGCATTGCGCGCCCGAGCGTCGCGTTTGTAATCCCAGAACGTATATACCGCTTCGCGCGGGTGCAGCGCGCGCAGCGCGTCCGTCCAGCCGAGCGCTAAGAGACGGCCGTACGCCGCGCGCGATTCCGGCGCGAGCAAAGCATTGTTCTTCCACGAGCGCTCGTCGTACACGTCACCGGGAGTCGGAACCACGTTGTAGTCGCCCGCGAGCACCGCAGGCACGTTCGCCCGTTGCAGTTCGGTCGCGTAGGCGTTCAACCGCTCGAACCAGGCGAGTTTATACGCGAACTTGGGACCCGGCGCGGGATTGCCGTTGGGAAGATAGAGACATCCGACGAGTACGCCGTTCACGGCGGCTTCGATGTAGCGCGCCTCCCGGTCGCGCGCATCGCCCGGCAAGCTGCGGCGCGTTTCGAGCGGATCCACGTCTCGCGCGAGTAGCGCGACGCCGTGGTGCGGCCCCTGGCCTCGCCAAATCGCGCCGTACCCCGCCGCGTCGATCGCTTCGCGCGGGAAGTCGGCATTTGCCGATTTGATCTCCTGCAAGCACACGACGTCGGGCCGAGCCTCGGCGAGCCAGGCGAGCAGGTTCGCGAGCCGGCCGTTGATGCCGTTGATGTTGTAGGTTGCTATTTTAACGAACGTGCTCCGTCGCGCTCGAAGCTACTCGTCCGTGATGCTGTAGAGCCACCAGCGCGGCTGCCCCGCGCGCGCTTTACGATCGAAGTAAACGATCGCGCTGCGGCCGCCCGCGGTCCGGATCTCGTACCACTGCTTTGCGAGGTACGCGTCGCCGCGATCGGTCTTCGTCGAGCGCCAGCTGGCGACGACTTCCAAGACCGGCAAGTCGCTCGAGCGCCAACGGAAACTGCGCGGCAAGGGCGGCTCGCCTACGACGACGGGGACCGAGGCCACGTACGTGGCCGCGGGCGTCAACTGCGCTCCGACGAAGCGTGCCGCTCTCATGCCGCGCGTCTTCCGCTGCGCTCGCCTACACTCCGTTCTCGGGCCGCCCGACCGGTTCCGCGACGCCGCGTCCTAATTGAAGCCACGCGGCCATCGCTTCGAGTTCCGATTGTAAGCGCGCGCGGACCAGGCGCACGTCGACGCCCGGCTCGTAGGTGATCGCCGGTACGCGCAGGAGGCCGGCCGCGCGATCGGCTTTGAGATCGACGCGCGCGACGAGCGCTTCGTTTAAGAGATACGGCAGAACGTAATAGCCGTGCACGCGCTTGTGCAGCGGCGTGTAGATCTCGAGCCGGTAGTCGAAGCCGAAGAGCCGCGCGGCGCGGGAGCGATGCCAGACGACCGGATCGAACGGCGACAGCAGTGCGCTCGCTTCGACGCGGCGCGGCACCCGGACGTTCTTAGCGACGTACGCCGGCTGCTGCCACCCTTCGACCGTCGCCGGAAGCAGTTCGCCCGCAGCGACGAGTTCGGCGATCCGCGCTCGCGCGTCGCCCACGTCGAGCCGGAAGTAATCTCGCAGATCGGTCTCGGTCGCGACCCCGAGCGCGCTCGCCGCGATCCCTACGAGCCGCCGCTGCGCTTGCGCTTCGTCGACTTCGGGCGCGGCGTACACGGCCTGCGGGAGCACGCGCTCGATGAGATCGTACACGCGTTCGAAGCTATTGCGTCGCGTCGCCGTGCCGACGATGCCGGCATAGAAGAGGTATTCGAGCGCGCGTTTGACGTCGCTCCAGCCCCACCAGCTTCCGGTACCGCGCGCGCCTTCGAAATCGGAAGCGCTCATCGGGCCGCCGGCGGCGATCGTCGCGCGCAGTCGCTCGACGAGCGCGGGTTGTTCGCGCGCCACGGCCGACATGCTCTTCCACATGCCGACGTGGCGCCGCGCGCGCAACATCCGCCAGCGCAACAGCGGAAACGTCGTGACGGGTACGAGCGATGCCTCGTGACCCCAATACTCGAAGAGGACGCGCGGACGGCGGTACGCGAGCTCGTCCAAGAGCGAGCGATCGTAGGCCCCGAGCCGGGAATAGACCGGCAGATAGTGGGAGCGGACGAGCACGTTGACGGAGTCGACTTGCAGCAAACCCAGCCGGCGCACGATGCCGGCGACGGCAGTGCGCCGCGGAGCGGCCGGCCGCGGACGGCCGAATCCCTGCGCCGCTAAGGCGATGCGTCGCGCTTCGGCGATCCCGAGCGAGGTGCGGACGCTCACGCTTTTTCCATCGAAGGTCTCTAAGCGTGAGAGCGCGCCTTCGCCTGCGGATTTACGTGGCGGCGACCGCCAGGCAGAGCAGGCCGCGCGCCTCCGGATCGCTCGGCGTCGTGATCGACGTAAAGCCGTCGTCACCGGTTCGCGACAGCGTGCTCGCGATCGCGGGAGCCCGGCCGATCGTAGCGCGATCGAAGATACCGAAGACGGTATAATTCGCACCCGCGCCGAGTTTGATCCGTAACGTCGGAGAGCGTTTGATCCAGCAAGCCGGCACGTAGCCATGCCAGTGCGTTCGCGTGTAGACGACGATTGCGGGCGGCGTGATGAGTTCGGGCGTGATCATACTCGTGCGGGTACTCTTTCCGATTTCGGCGGCGAGCCGGACGGCGACCGACCCGGCGGAGATAAACGCAAACGTGCCTCGATCGAAAGAGCAAGTCTCTCCGGGAGCGGATGCACTAAGGGAGATTACCACTCATCTCCGGGGAAGGAATCGGCCATTAGTCGAGCGGACACAGGCGCGGCCGAATCGTCACCCGAGGCAAGAATGACCAAGCACGAGCGCCGCCACGCGTGGGCGGGCCGGGTGCGAGAACCCGGCGTGACAACCGACGCGCGTAGGTCCGGTTCATAGGTGCATGAAGCTTTTAACGAAGACGGCGCTCGCGCTCGCGAGTCTGTCGCTCCAAGCGCCTGCGCTCGCCGCTGCTCCCTCGCCGGCGCATCACGTCCGCGGCACGATCTCCGCGCTCTCGGCGACGACGCTCACGGTGGCGACCGCGACGGGAGCCGTCTCCGTCCCGCTGGATGCAAAGACGAAGGTCGTCGGGGTGAGTCCGGCGAGCGCGTCGGAGATCACCGCCGGAACGTACATCGGTACGGCCAACGTCCCCGGCGCCGGCGCGGCGCGCGCGCTCGAGGTCGTCGTTTTCCCGAAAGCGATGGCGGGAGCGGGCGAAGGCGATTACGCGTGGGATCTGCCCGCGGGCGGCAAACATTCGATGATGACAAACGGGACCGTCGCCGCGGGCGGTCACTCGATGATGACGAATGCAACCGTCTCCACCGTCTCGGGAGGCTCGGCGAAGACCGTGAAGCTCGTCTATAAGGGCGGAACGAAGACGGTGCTGATTCCGGGAGACGCGCCGGTCGTCGATATCGCGCCCGGGACGAAGGCGCTGCTCGTAACGGGCGCGCACGTCGTCGTCGCGCTGCGCGGCGCGGGAAAGGCTCCGGCGGCGGTCGTGGTCGTCGGCAAACGTGGCGCCGTCCCGCCGATGTAGGCCGGCGCGAGCTACCGGCCGGTCGAGTTTTCCAGGAATTCCCGGGCCGGTCGGGCACGAACGGCAGATGGCTGCCAAACGAAAGATCGCACCACCTAAGCCCGATCCGGGCCGCTCGTGGCCCGAGCTCACCAAAGCCGAGCAGAGTGCGCGTTATAGCGCGGCTTTGCTCGCCTACGCGCGCGGCGGCGGGCCCAATCCCGGGACGCGCGGCGAGTTTTTCCGGCAGCAGAGCGCGCCGGCCGTCAATCCTCCCGCGCCACCGTCGCCTCCGTCGATCCGATAGCGACGAGCACCGTCTCACCCGGTTGCAGACGCTCCGGGTTGCGAGCCGGGCATCAGCCCCGTCACGAGACCGCGGCGAGGAGCCGGCCGCGCTCCAGACGCACGGCGCGTTCGGGAAAAACGGCGCGATCCGCGTGATCGTGCGTAACGAAGAGCGTCGGTACGCCCGCGTCTTCGAGGATCGCCCGCAATTCGCCGCGGACGCGCGCGCGCAGCACCGGGTCGAGCGCCGAGAGCGGTTCGTCGAGGAGCAGGGCCGCGGGCGCGATCACGAGCGCTCGCGCGAGGGCGACGCGCTGACGCTGGCCGCCCGAGAGTTCGGTGACGCGCTGCTTGGCGAGTTCGCCGATCTCGAGTTGCGCGAGGACGCGCTCGGCGCGGGCCCGGCGCTCGCGCGCGGTATACGTGCGAGCGCGTAAACCGAAGCTGACGTTGGCGACGACGTCGAGGTGCGGAAAGAGCGCGTACTCTTGAAAGACCATCCCGACGTCACGCAGATGCGGCGCGACGAACGTTCCCTCGCCCGTCAGGACGCGGCCATCGAGTGCGATCGTGCCCGCGTCGGGTCGCACCAGCCCCGCAACGAGGCGCAGCAGCGTCGATTTCCCCGCACCGCTCGGACCGATGACGACCGTGACGCCGCGCGGCACTTCGAGCGCCGCTTCGAAAGCGAAATCGCGAAATTGCTTGCTAACGTCTATCGCTTGAATTAAGGGGGTTCGACGGACCGCACGACGAGGATGGTCGCTAAGCTGACGACGATCAGGAGGACGGCGATCGCCGTAGCGACGGCGACGCTGCCGCTTTCCAGATTGAGATAGATCGCGAGCGGCAGCGTTTGCGAGACGCCGGCGAGATTCCCCGCGAACATGATCGTCGCTCCGAACTCGCCGAGCGCGCGAGCCCAGGAAAGGAGCGCGCCGCCGAGTAGCGCCGGCGCCGCGAGCGGTACCGTCACGAGTGCGAACGTGCGTAACGGACCCATCCCGAGCGTCGCGGAGGCGGCTTCGAAGGTGCGGTCCACGGCCAAAAAACCGCCGCGCGCCGCGCGCACGTAAAACGGCGAGGCGACGAACACCTGCGCCATCACGACGGCCGCGGTCGTGAACGACAACCGGATGCCGAGCGCGCGCAGCGACGGTCCGAGCGTTCCGTAGCGGCCGAACACGAGTAAGAGCGCTAACCCGGCGACGGCCGGCGGCACGACGATCGGCAGATCGACGACGGCATCGACGAAGCTGCGGCCGGCGAACTCGGCGCGGGCGAGGAGATAGGCTAGCGGCGTGCCGAGGGCGATCGTCACGGCGAGGCTCACGAGCGTCGTGAACAAGCTGAGCACGAGCGCGCTGCGGGCCGGACCAGAGTTTAAGGCGGCGACGAGTTGCGTGGGCGAGAGGTGGAAGAAGAGGCCCGCGAGCGGAACGGCGATGAAGGCGACGAGCAGCGCGGCGGCGGCGACGAGAGCGCCGCGGATCACGGACCGAGGAAACCGCGCGCCTTCAGGTACGACTGCCCGTCGGCAAGCACGAACGCGACGAAGGCGGAAGCGCCGCTCGCATTGGTTGCGGCTTTCAGCGTCGCGATCGGATACCTCGCATCGGCTCCCGAACCCGCGGGGAAGGCAAACGCCTCGACCTTCGAGGCGATGGCGGGCGTCACGTCCGTCTTGTAAACCACGCCCGCGTCGCCTTCGCCGAGCGAGATTTTCGTGGCTACGGCCTTGACGTCGAGCTCGTTGGAAACGACGTTCTGCTCGACGTCGTGGGCGAAGCCCGCCGGATAACCGGGCTGGCCCGCGAGCTTCGCGAACGCCTTGCGGGCGTAACTGCCGACCGGTACGGCCGGATCGGCGAGCACGACTTTAACGCCCGGCCGCGCCAGGTCCGCGACGCCGTGCACGTTGCCGGGGTCGGCTGACGGCACGATCGCGACGAGCGTGTTGCGAGCGAACGTTTGCGCTCGCGCCGCGAGCAGTCCGGCGTCGGAGACTTTTTGCATTTGCACGACGTTCGCCGAAGCGAAGACGTCGGCCGGCGCTCCCTGCGCGATTTGCGTGGCGAGCGTGTCGGAGCCGCCGAAATCAAAGGTGACGGCGACTCCCGTCTTTTTCGTGAACGCCGGCGCCGCCGCTTCGAAGGCTTCCCGCAGGGACGCGGCCGCGAAGACGGTGATGCCGCCGGTAGCCGCCCGAACCGGCGCCGGGAGGAGGAAGCCCGCCGCGATGAGGGCCCAGAGGAGTATGCGCTTCATGCGCGCCGCTTTCTCGCCGGGCCGCCGGCTTCCGGCTCGGCGCGGCCGTGGCAAGGGGATCGCGAGCGGCGGCCTAAAGACGATTTCGTGACACGCACCTTTCCGGGCCGTTGTCGTCTCCGCCGTTCGCCCGCCGATCGGCCTGAGATAAGCGCGCCGTAGCGCGTGATCCGGCTTCCGGGCGCTTCTCACCGATCGGTGGGGGGCGTTTTTTTGTGTAGGAGTTTGCGATGAGCGTCGAATCGACCGAGACTGCCGCTACCGATCGTTATCTGCAGAATAACGAAGTCTACGCGCGCGGCTTTCATGGACCGTTACCGTTGCCGCCGGCCAAACATACCGCGGTCGTCGCGTGCATGGACGCGCGCCTCGACGTCTATCGCATACTCGGCTTGCAGGAAGGCGATGCGCACGTGATCCGCAATGCCGGCGGCGTCGTTACCGTCGATGCGATCCGCTCGCTCGTCATTTCGCAGCGGCTGCTCGGAACCAAAGAGATCATCCTGATCCATCACACGGATTGCGGCATGCTCACGTTTAGCGACGACGCGTTACGCAAGTCGATCGCCGCGGAGACCGGTCTCAAACCGCCCTACGCCTTCGAAGCCTTCGACGACTTGGAGCAGGACGTTCGCGACGGTATCGCGCGCATCGAAGCGGATCCGCATCTGCTCCATCATCGAGCGCGCGGTTTCGTCTTCGACGTCGCGACGGGCCGGCTGCACGAAGTGCTTTAGCGCCCCCGGGGGAGCGCCCGCCGCGTCGCTCGTGATTACGTATTGGAGATGGCGGCGGCGCGATACGTTTTAAACGCAAGTGCCGGTCGTTATTACGTGGGTTAGCACCGGTTCGCTTCTTGAGCGTTTGAGCCCGCTACGTATGGCGTGAACCGAAAGCGAGCCGATCGCCTCATGACGCGAAGGCCTGCTTCCGGCTATATTGAAGTCGCCTCGCAGGCTTGCGATCGCACCGCCGAAACGAGCGTTCATTCTGTTCACCTTGCATCGGTCGACGGCGACGGCAGGCGGTTCTGCCGCCTACGGCTTTACGCGGCAATCGCCGGGCCGCGGCGTCCTCTCCGGGCTCTCGATTACTTTGGTCGTCGCGCTGTTTGCCTTCTGGAGCGCCGTCCGGCCGCAACATATCGCGGCTCAAGCGGCCTTGCTTCCGGAGACCGACGTGCTCGGCATTCCGTACGCCAGTCGCCTATCGAGCGGCACGACTGCGAGCGGGCGCAGCCGGCTCTTCGACGACCCGAACGATCGCGACGCGCAGGTCGCCGCGGTGCGTGAGGACGACGCGTACGCCCGCGACGGGTCGGGATTCGTCGTCGGCGAGGCGGAGAATCGAGCGCTGTATGCGTCCTGCGTCGGGGGTGCCGCCGCTCCCGCAACGATCGCCGTTCGCTGTAGCGGGCGCAACGGCTACATCCTGCATCTCGCTTTACGCGGCGAGGGCGGCGCTTCCGTCGAGCGATCGGCGCTCGACCAGTTCGGCCCGCGCTGGGCCGCGATCTTCGCGCGCTTTCATCCGCAGAACCGTCACTGCGCGCTGGTCGTGCTGGCAGCGGGCGCGACGGCGGAAGATGAAGCGGATAACGACGACGCCGGCAACGCGATCATTCGAACGAGGTGCTACCCGTCTTCGGCCGGCGTATAGCGAGCGATCGTTTCGCGATGCTGCGGGAAGCGGTTCGCCAATTCGCGCGCATCGACGAGCGCGAAATCTTCGAACGCAAAGCCCGGAGCCACGCAGCACGTGACGAGGGCGAAACCGGCGACGACGTGCGCCGCAAAGGCCGTGCCGGCCGGGATCGTCGCCTGCCATGGCCCTGCGGCCCGCAGCGGCAGGCGTTCGTGGCGGCCGCTCGCGTCGATGAGATCGAGCACGAGTTCGTCTCCGCGAGCGAAATGCCACGTCTCATCCGAAGCGAGCCGATGCCACGCCGAATAACTTTCGCTCGTGAGTAAATAATAAATTACGGTAAGCGCGGAGCGCCGCCGTCCGTCCTCGGCGAGCACGGTCTGCGAACTGCGATACAATTCGCGGTAGAACCCGCCTTCGGGATGAGGCGCGAGGCCGAGCTTCTCGATGGTGGTGCGGACGGCTTCGAGCTCCATGGCAATCACGTTCGCCACAGGGTGCCGCGGCGCCGGGTTGAACTCGTGCTCGTGCTGCAGCGGGGAAGGATAGGGCGTTGATCGTTTCGTGCGGTGAAGCGCTCATCGATTTCGTCCCGGCGACGACGGCCGACGGTCGCAGCGCATACGTGCCGTGCGTCGGAGGTTCGCCCTTCAACATCGCGGTCGGTATCGGACGCCTCGGCGTTCCGGCCGCGTTTCTCGGCGGCGTCTCGAGCGATTTTTTCGGCGATGCCTTGGTAGCGGCGCTGCGCGTGAGCAACGTCGACACGCGTTACGTACGGCGGCTCGGCCGCCCGTCGATGCTCGCCTTCGTACGCCTCGACGCGGCCGAGCCCGAGTACGTGTTTTACGATGCCGAATCGGCGCCGCGCTTTTGGGAGACCGCCGAGCCGTTGCGCGACGACGTGACCTTGCTGCACCTAGGTTCGATCTCGCTTTTGGGCGAGCCCGCGGCACGGCGCCTCGTGGCGCTTATGGCGGAGAACAAGGGCCGCCGCCTCCTCAGCCTCGATCCGAATATCCGGCCGAGCATGATTCCCGACGAGGCCGGCTATCGCGCGCGCTTGCGCACGGTTCTCGATTTAGCGGATATCGTTAAGATCAGTGCCGCGGATCTCGCGTGGCTCGCTCCGGGAGTTACACCTGAGGCTGCCGCGCAGGCGTGGCTCACTCGGGGAACGTCGCTCGTCGTGGTGACGCTCGGGCCGGCTGGAGCGGTCGCCTTCGCGCGAGCGGGGGCGGTGCGTTGCGCGGGAGTGCCGGTCGCGGTCGTCGACACGGTCGGTGCGGGCGATAGCTTCATGTCCGCCCTGTTGGCCGGCTTGGTGCGGCTCGGCGTCGAGCGGCTCGACCAGTTGCAAAATCTCGGCCCGGAGAGCGTCGCGACCGCCGTCGGCTTCGCTGCCCGCGCTTCGGCGATCACCTGCAGCCGGCGCGGCGCCGACCCTCCCTGGCGTAACGAGATCGACCTCGCTGCAACCGCTTCCGCATAAAACAGGCGAGACGCACGGCTTCGCATCGGCTGCAGAAGGTTTTGGCGACGCTGTTTGGGATAAGCCGCTAAGGAGCGGGCGTAGATCGTTCGCAACAGCTATGTTCGTCGGAGAAGTTCATTTGGAGCAGCAGGACCTGCGATCGCAGTCATTGCCCACCCTCGCTACGCGTTTAGCCGAGCAGATCGGGCAGCTGGTTCGCAACGAGATCGCGCTCGCGCGAGCCGAGACCGGAGCGAAACTGAAGAGCGCCGCCTTCGCCGGCATTTTTTTCGCCGTCGCGGCAGTCATCGCCGTCTTCGCGTTATTCGCCCTCGTCGTTACCGCCATCGCCGCACTGGCGCTCGTACTTCCGTTCTGGGCTGCCTCCTTGATCGTAACCGCCATCCTCCTGATCCTGGCGGGCATCTTTGCGTTGGTAGGTCGGGCTCGCGTTTCCAAAGCATTACCGCCGGTTCCCAAGCGTACCATCGCTTCGTTGAAAGAGGACGTACAGTGGGTCAAGACCCGAGTCGGCTCGACCGGCAGATAACCGCAAACCGCGAACATATCGCGGCTACCTTGGACGCGCTTGCGTATAAGGCGAATCTGCCCGCGCGTATCGTCGAGCAGAAAGACGTGCTGCTCGGTGACGCGGTCGGCCTCGTCGACTCGATCGCCGGCCGCCTGAACGTAGCATCACAGGCGACGGCGCGAGCGTTACCGCCCCCGGCGACGCGTGCCGTACGCAGCGTCGCCCCGCTCATTACGGCCCTGTTGACCGGGATGCTGATCGGGCTGACGTGGCCGAAGCGCGCGCAGCCCTAGCCGTTTAGGCCGGGTCTGGGGGTGAGGCGGGCGCTTCCCCCTTTTGCGTGGCGATCGTCTGCAATTCTTCCGCGAGCGCCTGTCCGTGCTTGCTCGCCGACGCCGTCACAGCGGCGGCCGTCTCTTCAAAAACGCTGCGGCCGTGTTGGACCACGTCGTCCGCCGCCCGCTGCGCGCGGTCGACGAGTTCGTCGCGCAACGGCGCGAGGCGCTCGCGTTCGACCTCGCTGACGGGAGCGAGCACGCCCGCGAGAAAGCCGACGGCGAGCCCGGAAAGTACCAGACCGAGCGGATTCTCGCGAACGATGCGAACGCCCGTCTTCGCCCCGGCGGTCACGCCGTTGCCGGTGTCGTTTAAGCGGTCTGCGAGGCGGCCCGTCGTATCGGCGAGTTTGTCGCGTGTGTCGGCGACGCGGTCGGATAGTTTGGCCGTCGTGTCCAGTAAACGATCCTTGCCGTCGGCGAGCGAGCCGGCGACTTTATCCTTCGAATCGGAGAGCTGACCGGCATATTTGCCGGCGGAATCGCCGGCGTTGCGTACGAGTTCAGCAGCGGACTCCTTCGCACTCGTTACCGCAGCGGACGCGCTGGCAACGACGGCCGCCGCGTTTTGCGCGACCGTTTCCGGGAGCGATTTGTCTGCCATGTCGTCTGTCGCTTCGCTTTCATTAGCTGAGGGGCGCATGTGTCTTATTCCGAATCTTGGGCGCGCCGGGTCGACGACGCTTTCATCGCGCGCGATAGTGTAAAACCCGTCACGGCCGCCGCGAGCGTCGCCAGAAGCGGTTGCCTGCGGCTGTAGCTTTCGAAATCGTTTAGAACTTCCTGAGCTTTCTTCCCCTGTAGATACGTCGCAGCCCGGTCGAGGACCGAACCCGCGCCGTCGGCAAGGGCGGCCGTAAGCGCTACGTTCGGATCCTGGCGAGCGTGCTCGCCGAGGGAACGAACGCTCTGCGACGTCTCGCTCAGACGTTGCCCCAGCCCGTCGATCCCCGCGTCCACTTGTCCGGCCAAAAAGGTTCGGACGCTCGTCGCCGTCTGCTTTGCCACGTCCGTTAGCGAATCTACCATGGATTAGTGCTTCCCCCGGAACGCTCGAAATACTTCGTGCTCCTGTCCGTGTCCCACAATCCGAACGCTTTAAAGCCTATTTCGCGCTAACGAGGCGTTAAGAACCGCGTGGTCGCAGCGGGCCGGAACGAGCCGGTTCGAGAGGGCGGTGCGAGCCGTTCGATACCCTGCCGGCCGGAGAACTGTCAGGCCCGCAGGTGCCGGCGGTGCGCGGCCTCAAAATCGACTATGTCGCGGGCGAATGGCGGAATTGGTAGACGCGCTGGATTTAGGTTCCAGTGGGGTAACCCGTCAGAGTTCGAGTCTCTGCTCGCCCACATCGCGACCGATCTGGTTTACCGAACCTCGGCCGGCGTGCCGGTCGCTCGCTGGGCGACGATCGCGCGACCGCTCGCGCGGTCGAAGAGATGCATTTTTTCCGCGAGCAAGGTGGCGGTCAGCGACTGGCCGTGCCGGACGTCGAAATCGCCAGGGACGCGGGACACGATCGACGCGCCATCGTTGAGCTTGAGAAACACGTACTGTTCCGAGCCGAGCGTTTCGACGACGTCGACGGTCACGGGGAGCGAAGCCGCGCCCGGCTGCCGGGCCAGCAGTACGTCTTCTGGCCGAATGCCGAGGATGGCGTCGCCGCTCGAGCCGTTGGCCATCGCGGACGGAATCTGCAGATCGCCCGCCGCAGCATGCGCGAATAGCGAGCCGTTGCGCCGTTCCAGCGCGACGTCGATGAAGTTCATTTGCGGCGACCCGATGAAGCTCGCGACGAACGCATTGACGGGGTTCGAGTAGAGTTCGCGCGGCGACGCGACCTGCTGTACGACGCCGTCTTTCATTACCACGATGCGGTTCGCCATGGTCATCGCTTCGACTTGATCGTGCGTTACGTAAACGACGGTATTCTTTAGGCGCTTGTGTAAACGCAGGATCTCGGTCCGCGTCTGAACGCGTAATTTGGCATCGAGGTTCGAGAGCGGTTCGTCCATAAGAAACACCGCCGGTTCGCGGACGATCGCGCGGCCGAGTGCGACCCGCTGCCGTTGACCGCCGGAGAGCGCTTTGGGCTTACGCTTCAATACCGCCGTCAGGCCCAGCAGTTCGGCGGTGTCCGCGATCCGGCGCTCGATGTCGTCCTTGCCCACGTTATGTAGGCGTAAGCCGAAGCTCATGTTCTCGTAGACGCTCATATGCGGATAGAGCGCGTAGTTTTGAAAGACCATGCCGATGTCGCGGTCCTTCGGCTCGACGTCGTTAACGACGCGGTCCCCGATCTTGACCGTTCCGCTGGAAATCGTTTCGAGACCGGCGATCATGCGTAGCGTCGTCGTCTTGCCGCAACCCGACGGTCCGACGAGCACGAGGAATTCACCATCGATGATATCGAGGTCGACCTTATCGACGGCGAGCGACGACCCGTAGCTCTTCGTTAACCCTTCGAGCGTAATACTAGCCATAGCACTTCTTTCCAACCCCGGCGGCGCGCACCCGAATCACGAACACGCACGCATTGTAGATACGAAAAAGATAAATCCCCCACCTATCGCTTGCGCCTATTCCCCTCTTTATGGGGTAAAGTGGGACGATGAACGGCGAGAGCAGTCAAAACACGGATGTCGGCGTCCTTCGCGCCCGGCGAGTCGAGATCACCGCGCCGGACGGCTCGACGCGGATCGAACTCGGCACCTCCGAGGTCGGGGACGCCGTCTTGCGGCTACGCGACGCCGCAGGAACCGTCCGTGCCGTCCTGTCGGTCCAGGACGACGTGCCGCGGGTGCGTCTGCTCGACCGCCACGGCCAAGTGCGGCTCTCGGGCACCTTGCACGAGGATCGGCCGCTGCTCGACTTTTTTGGATCGCGAAGGAGAACCACGCCTCATCATGTCGCTGCAACCCCATGAGGATGAGGGGCCGGATATCTATTTTACCGATCACGACGGCGACCCGCGTTTCGGAGTGGCCATGGATCACAATGGTGCCGTTACGCTCGCCGCCAAGGACGAGGACGGACGGCTCAAAGATTTGATGCGCGGCCGACCGCTCGCCGCGGACGAGCCCGAGCCGTACTCTTGAACGTCCGCGCTTGACGGATAATTGAAGAAGGGGGCCGCGCCCGTCGCGCGCCCCCTTCGAAAAGTAGCTTCGCAGCCGCGAGCTACGGAGCGAGGTGGATGTCGAGACCGGTCGCGAGATAGATGCGGTGAATGGCGTTGGGATAGACGAACGGGTTGTCGTTCTCGAGGTGCTGCTGAACGAGATTGTTGATATCGGCGCTGAAGCTCAGGTACTTGTTAATCCTCTTGTTCAGACCGAAATCGCTAATGTCGTAATAGAACGGATTGACGGCGTTATCGAAGAAGTCGAACGCGCCGAAGCTGTAGCTTGCGAACAGCGATAGACCGCTATTGATCGGCACGTTGATGTTGGCGCCGTAGTTTACACCGAAGCGAGCGTGTCCGTTGCGGTCCAAGAGCCCATTTGCTGCCTCGAACTGTTGAAAGGGGATGCTCGTGTGATGTAAGTTGTACGTGCCGCGGCCCGTGACGCCGAGCGTCGCTCCGTTGAGAGCGCTGATCTTCGGTGAAGTCACACCGATCTGCAGGTAGGTCGCATGCCAGTCGGCAGGCGTCGCCGTTCCCGAGGTGAGGGAGCTGTCGTTCGTATTCGGACAGCAGGTGCGGAAGCGATAGTAGTATCCGAGGATCACGCCGAGCGTCTGTTGTGAGTAAGCCAGGCGGTACTCGTTGACAATGTCGTTGGACGTGCCGCCGATCTTCTCGAATTGGGCGTTCCCCGGCAGGCCGAGATTGGGCGGCGCGAGTTGATTCGTGCCGATGGTTCCGATGGTGTTATCGATGCCCGAAGCGCGATCCAATTCGTATTGGAACGCGAGGTGGTTGAGTAACGGCAGGCTGAAAACGCCGTTAAATTTGATATCGCCGTTGACGAGCGGAAGATTGCCCGGCGTGCCGTTGTTGCCGGTGTTGCCGTAAGCATCCTCACCCGTCGAAAAGGTTGCCGTGGGATAGATATCGATGGTCGGGATATAACTCGCAGCCGTAATGCCGGCCGAAGCGCCCGCCGAAGCGGAAACGATGCCGGCGACTGCGGCTATGCAGCCGCAGAACGCTCTGAGAAACTGCCTCACCTGTAGATTCAAGGTGTAGCTCCTATTCCGCACGGTTCGCACCGTGCCGTTGTTAACCGGTAAACCTCGGTTTGTGTTGTGTTCGTACGGTATGTTGATGCGCTCCTCTACGTTACGCCGTACTGCGACTCGGCGGGGCCACGAAGTTCGGCCCCATCGGATCCGTAACGCTTTGCGCGACGATGCGCTCGATGTCCGCGATCGTCGCATCGAGCGACCAGCCCATCGTGCCGGCCACGTCGCCCGGGCTGGGCCTGCGTACGCGCAGCCCGGCACGCGACGCCGACACCCGGCTTTTCCCAAAGCGCTCGCGGGCGAGCGCGTCGCGCCGGTGCACCTCAAGTTCGATGACGGCGGTTCGCATCGGGCGCGGGAAATCGTTGATCTCTTTAGCGATGCGCGTCTTCGTGCCGTCGCGACTGGCGGCGATCGCCTTCATTCGCCGGCCGCCGAGCAGCGCGCGGCGAGCGCTCTCCTCGGAAGTACCGCCGTAGACGGCGGACGTATCGAAGCGATGAATGCCGGTATCGAGCGCGGCGTGGATCGTGGCGACGGCCGCTTTTTCCTCGGTGCCGCCCCACATCGAGCCGCCGATCGCGACGTATTCCATCACGTTCCTTCGCAGGAGAAGCCGAAGACGGTCTCCGAGCGATAGGTGTCTCCGGCCCGGAGCAGCGTGCTCGGATACGCCGGCCTATTCGGCGAGTCGGGAAAATGCTGCGTCTCGGCCGTCCAGCCCGCGGTCTGACGGTAGACCCGGCCGCCGCTCCCGGCCTCGCTGCCGTCGAGGACGTTGCCCGTATAGACTTGCACGCCCGGCTCCGTCGTAAGGATATCGACGCACCTGCCGCTTACCGGATCGTAGCCGTGCACGGCCTTATGCAGCGTACCGTCGAGCCGCCCGTTCAGCACCCAATTGTGATCGTAGCCGCGCGCGAATAACAGTTGCGCATGCGCATCGCGCAATCGCGAACCGATCGCGGCCGGAGCGCGAAAATCGAACGGCGTCTGCGTGACGGAAGCGTGCTCGCCGGCCGGAACCAGCCCGGCGTCGATCGGCGTATAACGGTCGGCGTCGATCGTAAGTTCTTGCGACTCGACGCTGCCCGAGCCCTCGCCCGCCAGATTGAAATACGTGTGGTTAGTGAGATTGATCACCGTATCGCGATCGGCGGTCGCACGATAGGAAACGGCGAGCGCGTCATCGTCACGCAAGGCATACGTAACGCGCACGGTAAGCGTGCCCGGATAACCTTCGTCGCCGTCGGGACTGACGTGCTCGAGTTCCAGCGCGGCGGCGTGTCCGGCGGCCGCGGCTCGCCACACCGCCTTATCGAAGCCTCGCCGGCCGCCGTGCAACGAATTGCGGCCGTGGTTCGCGGCCAGCACGTAATCCGCATCGCCGATCGTAAAGCGTGCGTTTGCGATGCGATTAGCGAAGCGGCCGATCAGGGCGCCGAAATACGTGTCGTGCGCCGCCAGGTAACCGCGAAGATCGGCGTAGCCGAGAACCACGTTACCGAGCGTACCGGTACGGTCGGGGACGTCGAGCCGCGTTAGGGCGCCGCCGTACGTGATGATTCGCGCGCTCGAGCCGCGGGCGTTCGTAAGCGTGTATTCGTCGATCTCGGTGCCGTCGGGTAGGACGCCGTACCGCGCCTTGCTGCTTCCCGCCCGGCCGGCCGCGCGCGCGCTCGACGCGCTCATCTAAGCGCAACGAATAGGAGACCGGATACGGCCGGCGAGACTTTACGATTCTTCATGATACCAAAATTAGCGTGCACCGCGTATCGGTCGACCGGACGCCGGCACATCGCAATGACTGCGGCGAACGCGACGAAGCGCGAATTCGAAAGGAAATTCGCCCTTCACGGTAATCCGTAAGGCCAACCGTGTCAACCGCGGTACACCATATGTATGCAAATCTGCGGAGCCGAAGCGCCGGACGACGTCGCCATTACGCCGCGGTGTAGCCGCCGTCGAGAACGAGAATGTGACCGTTGCACAGGCCCGCCACGTCCGAGGCGAGGTAGACGCAAGCGGCGGCGACTTCGCGCGGTTTACCGAAGCGGGCGATCGGGATCTTCGCTTTCATCGGATCGCTCTTTTCCCGCGCGCCCCAAACGCGCTCGCCCATCGCCGTGAGGACGACGGTCGGGGCGATCGCATTTACGGTGACGCCGCCCGGTCCCCATTCCATTGCCAGGCTCTTGGTAAGGGCGTTGAGGGCGCCTTTGGTCGCGACGTAGACGGCGTGATCGAGCATGCCGACGATGCCCGAGATCGACGTTATGTTGATGATCCGGCCGAACCCTCGCTCGAGCATGCCCGGCGCGAACGCTTGCGCGCACCGGAACGCGCCTTCGAGATTTACCGCGAGCTGCGCCGACCAGTGCTCGGGCGAAACGTCGACCGCGGGTTCGACGAACGAGATGCCGGCGTTATTCACGAGAATGTCCGCCCCGCCGAAGGCGTCGCGCGTGCGCTCCGTGAGCGCCGCAACGTCGGCACGCTCGGCGACGCTGCCCGCGACGCCGACGAACCGCCGGCCGCGTCGCTCGAGCTCGACGGCGAGCGGCGCGAGCTCGGACGCGGTCCGGGCGAAGCCGACGACGTCCGCGCCGTACTCCGCGAGCGCGAGCCCGATCTCCCGGCCGAGACCGCGGCTCGCGCCCGTGACCACCGCGCGTTTGCCCGCGAGCGTGAAATCGTTCATGCGACTTCGACCATCGCTTTGATAACGCCGTCGGCGCGGGAATCCGAGAGGACGAGCGCGTCTTCGGCACGTTCGAGCGAGAAGCGGTGCGTCACGAGCGACTTCGTGTCGACGCGTCCCTGCGCCACGAGTGCGATCGCGGACGGGTAGACGTTGGCGTAGCGGAAGACGGTTACGATATCGATCTCGTTCGCCATCGCGTGAACGAGCGGATAGGGAAAATTGTCGAGCGGCGGCAGGCCGATCATCACGACCCGGCCGCCGCGTTTGGCGAGCAGGACCGCCGCCGCGGCCGTGCGCGGCGAACCGGCGGCCTCGAAGACGACGTCGGCTTTGCGTCCCTTCGTCGACGCCGTGAACGCCGCGACGGCATCGGTCTGCGACGCGTCGATCGTTTCCGTCGCTCCCAAACGCTCGGCGGCCGCGAGCCGCGCCGCGTCGAGGTCGATCACCGTGATCGTTCCGGCGCCCGCGGCTTTGGCCACCTGCAACGTAACGAGGCCGATCGGCCCCGCGCCGACGATGACGGCGGATTGGCCGGCGCGCAGCGCACTGCGATGGACGGCGTACACGCCGACCGAGAGCGGCTCCATCAGCGCGCCCTCGTCGAGCGAGAGATTCTCCGGCAGCGGGAACGCGAAGTCGGCGGCCGTCACGATGTAATCGGCGAGCGCGCCGTCGACGGGCGGCGTCGCCATGAAGCGCACGTTCGGGCAGAGGTTGTAGCGGCCCGCGCGGCACCACTCGCAGGTTCGATCCGGGATCCCCGGCTCGACCGCGACGCGTTCGCCGGCCCGGCCGGGCGATACGCCGGCGCCGACGGCCTCGATGACGCCCGCCATCTCGTGCCCGAGCACGAGCGGCTTCTCCACCACGAACGAGCCGATCCGGCCGTGCGTGTAGTAGTGGACGTCCGAGCCGCACACGCCGACGCGGTGCACGCGGACCAGGACTTCGCCTGGTCCCGGCTCCGGCCGCCGCCGGCTTTGCATCGACATCACGTGGGCCTTTTCCAGGAGCGCGACGCGCATCTCGCCGGGCATGGGCTGTCCTTTCAAACGAACGCCGGTAGCGGCTGCAGGGCCGGCTTCAGCGCCGGGTACAAGCGCCGGAAGCGCTCGTAGCCGACGCGATAGGTCGCGCTCAGCTCGGGATCGGGCGCTTCGCTCGCCGGCGCGAGTTCGACCGCGGCGTGCGCCGCTGCTTCGACCGAAGCGAAATGCCCGGCGCCGACCGCCGCGAGCAGCGCGGCGCCGAACGCCGGACCCTCATCGACGAGCAGCCGCCGCAGCGGCCGTTCGAAGACGGCGCCGACGATGCCGCGCCAGAGGTCGCTCGCCATACCGTTCCCGGTCGCGACGAACTCCGCCGGGTCGACGCCCAGGGCCCGCATCCGTACCACGCCCTCGCTGAGTCCGTAGGCGACGCCTTCGAGGACGGAGCGGATCAGATGGGCCCGCGCGTGGGCGAGGCTGAGCCCCGTCCAGGCGCCGCGGGCGTCGGGGTCCATATGCGGCGTCCGCTCGCCCGCGAGATACGGTAGAAACGTCGCGCCGTC